>SXOM01000129.1 GCA_005776735.1 Pseudomonadota bacterium | reverse complement strand
GCCGCGCGTCGCGGCGCTGCGCGCGCGCGCCTCGAGGACTCCGTCGCCCCGACGCCGCGGCGCCGGCCGGACACCGCGCGCTTCGGGACGGTCGCGCGGCGCCGCCCACGCCTACATGCGGGCGGCAGACGGAGCTACACTGGCGCCCATGCGACTACGCGCGTTGCTGGCCTTCGCTCTCGGCTGCTCGTCCGGCGACATCACCGTGACCCACCGCGACGTGGACAACGACGGCGACGGCTACACCGCCGAGGTCGACTGCGACGACGTGCACGCGACCGTGAACCCCGACGCGCCCGAGGCGTGCGACGGGGTCGACAACGATTGCGACGGCGTGGTGGACGAGGACGTGGCGGACGCGGTGACGGCGTACACCGACGCCGACGGGGACGGTTTCGGGGATCCCGCCACCGAGGCGACCGTCTGCGAGCTCGGTTCCGGACAGGTGGCCGAAGCCGGGGACTGCGACGACTCCGAAGCGGCGGTGCACCCGGCCGCCGTCGAGGTGTGCAACGGCGTGGACGACGATTGCGACGGCGGCGTGGACACCGACGCCACCGACGCACCCACCGGCTACACCGACGCCGACGGGGATGGCTACGGCGACCCCACCACGGCGGAGACCGGCTGCGAGCTGCCCGACATCCTGGTGCCCGACGGCACCGACTGCGACGACGCCGACTCGGCCACCCACCCCGACGCGGCGGAGGCCGACTGCGCCGACCCCGTGGACTACAACTGCGACGGCTCGGTGGCCTACGCCGACACCGACGGCGACGGCTGGGCGGCGTGCGAAGAGTGCGACGACGGTGACGCGCTGCGCAATCCGGCGCTCCCCGAGGTTTGCGACACCGCCAACGTGGACGAAGACTGCAGCGGCGCCGCCGACGACGACGACACCGCAACCGACGCGGAAACGATGGCCACCTGGACACGCGACGCCGACGGCGACGGGTACGGCGCGGACGGAGGGCTCACCCGTACCGCGTGCGACGAACCCCTGGGCTACGCCGCGGCGGCGGGCGACTGCGACGACCTGGCCGCGGCGGTGAACCCCGGCGCCACGGAGGTGTGCGATGCGGGGGACACCGACGAAGACTGCGACGGGACCGCGGACGACGCCGACGCCTCCACCGACGCTGGCACCTGGAGCGCCTGGTACGCCGACGCTGACGGCGACGCCTACGGCGACGCCAGCGCCAGCGTGAGCCAGTGCGACCCTCCGGCCGGCTGGGTGGGCGACGCCACCGACTGCGACGACACCGCAGGGGGCACCAACCCCGGCGCTGCCGAGGTGTGCGACGCGGCCGACACCGACGAGGACTGCGATGGGCTCGCGGACGACGCCGACACCGGCCCGGCGGGCACCACCCGTTGGTACGCCGACACCGACGGCGACACCTACGGCGACGCGGCGTCGGTCACCGCCGCCTGCGACGTGCCGGCGGGTCACGTGGCCGACGCGACCGACTGCGACGACGGCGCCGCCGCCGTGAACCCGGGCGCCGCCGAGGTGTGCGACGCGGCCGACACCGACGAGGACTGCGACGGCCTGGCCGACGACGCGGACAGCGGCGCCACGGGCACGACGAGCTGGTACGCCGACGTCGACGGCGACAGCTACGGCGACGCCGCCGCGGGCCAGAGCGCGTGCGATGCCCCCGCCGCGCACGTGGCGGATTCCACCGACTGCGACGACGGCGCGCCGGCTTCGCACCCCGCCGGCACCGAGGTGTGCGGCGGCGACGACGAAGACTGCGACGGCCTCACCGACGACGACGACCCGAGCGTGACCGGCACCACGACCTGGTACGCCGACGCCGACGGCGACGCCTACGGCGACGCGGCGACCACGTCCGCGGCGTGTGTCGTCCCGGCAGGGTTTGCGGGGGATGCCACCGACTGCGACGACGCGGCGACGGGGGTGAACCCCGGCGCGGCGGAGGTGTGCGACGCGGCCGACACCGACGAGGATTGCGACGGCGCCGCCGACGACGCGGACCCCGAGGGCGCCACCGGCGGCACCACGCTGTACGCCGACACCGATGGCGACGGCTACGGCGACCCGACCGCGCCCGAGAGCGCGTGTGGCACCTCCAGCGGGCTGGTGGCGGACGCCACCGACTGCGACGACGGCGACAGTGGGGTGAGCCCCGCGGAGGCCGAGGTGTGTGGCAACTCCACCGACGACGACTGCGACGGCACCGTGGACGACGGCTGCCCCTACTCCGGGACCAGCGCGGCGGAGGGCTCGGGCGGAGACGCCGACTACCTCGTGTACGGATACGAGAGCGGCGCGGAGTTCGGCGCTGCCCTGGCCTCCGGCGTGGACCTCGACGGCGACGGCGACGACGAGTGGATCGTGGGGTCGCCGGGGGCGCGCTACGCCTTCACGACCACGGTCGACTACAACGGCGCTGCCTACAACGCACGGCTGCCGACGAGCGCAGAGGCGAGCATCGACTCCATCCGGCGCGGCCGCAGCTACGGCCCCACCGCCACCGGGGTCGAGTACGGGGCGCGCGTGTGGGCGGTCAACGACGTGGACGAAGACGGGTACGACGAGTACGCCGTGTTCTACGACTCGTCGTCCGCCAGCAGCGACGTCGTGTGGCTGGTGGACGGCGGGGCATCCGCGACCTCCTCGTCGTACAACGGCGGCAGCTTCCATCACTCGGGGTACTTCTGCGACAACATCTCGGGCGCAGGGACCTCCGACAGTGCCACCACCGGGTACAACCTGCTGCTCGGGAACACCGAGTACAGCAGCTACAAGGGGATCGTCTACCACTACACGGGGGTGTCGGGCACCACGTCGATCGGGTCCGGCACTGGCGAAGCCGCCTCCGACTACGCCGGCTCGGGGCTCGGAGCCGGCCCCGGCAATGACGTGGACGGCGATGGCCTGGACGACCTCTTCGTGGGCGCGCCCGGGTATGGCACGACCGGCGCGGTCTACACGTTCCTCGCCAGCTATCGCGGCGGGAACATGGCGTACGCCGACAGCAAGCTGACCAGTGGCACCGGCGCCGACTTCGGCACGGCGATCGCTCCCGCGGGCGACGTCGATGGCGACGGGCTCGCCGACATCGCCGTCGGGGTCCCGGGCGCCGGCTACGTGATGCTCTTCCAGGACATGGATCCCTCCGGGAGCACGGTGGACACCACGTCGGCGAGCGGGGTGGACGCGTACTTCTCGGGGACGGGCTACGCGCTCGGCCGGAGCTGGGACGGCTCGGCGTTCTCCTTCGGCGACGTCGACGGCGACGGCGTGGTGGACGCGCTGATCTCGAGCGCCTACTACGACAATGGCACCACCACCAACGTCGGCGCGGCGTGGTTGGTGTACGGGCCGCTCTCCGGCAGCTACAACCTCGCGAGCGCTTCGGCGTGGGACGCCCGCTTCACCGGCGACTCGACCAACGACTACTGCGGCTGGTCGTCCGCGCTCGGCGACCTCGATGCCGACGGCCTCCAGGACCTCCTGGTCGGCTGCCCGGGCGGGGACACCTCCACGCTGACCGACTACGGCGTGGTCGCGATCTTCATGGGGCGCTGAGGCGAGCCGTTTCGTTCGCGGCGAAGCGTTGGTGGCGATGAGCGGGCAGGCGGTGAACGTACGCTACCCGGCCCGCTGAGCCTCGCCGCCGGTCGTGCTAGGAGGCCGGCATGGTCTACCGTGATGGTCCCCCGATCGACCCCGCCGCACTCTCGGGTCTCTTCGCCGCGGTGGGCTTCACCCGCCCCCGCGACGCCGCGCACATGACCGCCATGGTCGAGGGGTCCCGCTGGGTGGTCAGCGCGTGGGACGACGCGCGCCTGGTCGGCTTCGCGCGGTGCATCTCCGATGGCGTCGACAACGCCTATGTCAGCACGGTCGCCGTGCTCCCGGAGTACCAGCGGCGCGGCATCGGCCGCACGCTGATGCGCCGGCTCATGGACGGCCGGGACGGCATCAAGTTCGTGCTGCACACCCAACCTGCGGCGCGGCGCCTGTACCAGGGGCTGGGATTCGTCGACGCCGCCGACATGCTGGTGCGCGAGCGCCAACGATGAGCCGAGTCTTCGGCAGCCGGCCGATGGCGAGCACGTGAGCCACGACCCGCCGCTGTCTCCCGTGCTGCTGTTGGGCGCCGGAACGGGCGAGGCCACCTGCGGCATCCTCTACCTGGCCGGGTACCTGCGGCGGGCCGGCGTCGAGGCCTACGTGCGCCTGTACGATCACGACGTGGAGAACGACGAGATCCTCCGGTCCCTCACGACGCTGGTCGGCCGGGTGCGGCCGCGCCTGGTGGGGATCAGCCTGAAGTGGTTCCACCACGTGCATCGTGCACTCCAGATGGCGCGGTTGCTCCGGACGATCGACCCGCAGCTGACGATCGTGCTCGGCGGCAACTCCGCCGCGCACTGGTGGAGGGAGCTCTTGGCCTTCGATTGCATCGACGGGATCGTGCTCGGCGATGGTGAGGAGCCCCTCCTCGCGTTGTGCCGGGGCGAGGCCGCACCGCCGAATTGGGTGAGCCGCGCCATGCGGGACGGCCCGCGTCCGAAGCCCGTCTATGTCCAAGGAAACGGCACGCGCGACGACGTCCACTACTCTCACTTCGACGACATCTTCCTGAGCCAGCGCGACCGGCACGCCTACTCGGGCTGGGTCGCGCCGGGGAAGGGCTGCGCCGAGAGCTGCTTGTATTGCGCGGGGGCGCGCAAGAACCAACAGGCCGACTTCGGACGCGTGAGCCCCTTCTTGCGCGCGCCGGAGAGCGTCGCCCGCGACCACGCGGAGATCGCTCCGCGAACCTGGCAGATGCGGTATGACTTCTCGGGCAGCTCGGTAGAGTTCCTTCAGCGGAGCTGGGCGGGCGTGGACCTCTCGCGCCACTGCTGCACCTACTTCCTGTGGGGCGTGCCGCAGGTCGGCCTCATCGACGCCCTGGCGCGCACGTTCGCGCGGGTGCACGTGGTGGTCGACGTGGGCTGTTTCTCCGAAACACAGCGGCTGGAGCTCATCGGCCGCGGTGTGCTCAAGGCGTGCGCCTCCGACGCCCAGATCTCACGCCTGGTCGACGAGTGCCGTCGCTACGACACGCTGGACATCGAGATCGCCGGGATCGCCGGCTTGCCCCTGGCGTCGCCCGCACGTCTGGACGAGGAGGTGCGGTTGGTGGAGCGGGTGCTCGGCCTCGGCGCGGTGCTCGGCTACCAGCGCCTGGAGGCGCAGCCGGGCGCGGTCGTCACCGATCAGCCGGCCCGATTCGACATGCGGAGCGAAGCCCGCACGTTCGACGAGTTCCTACGCTACTTCGAGCGCCGCGAGCTCGGCAGCGACGACGTCCCGATGGTGCGCTTCGCCGACGCCACGCTGGAGGCGACGGTGCAGCGCACCGCGGAGGAGGTGGCGGGTCTGGTGGCCGCCAGGGCGCGCGGGCAGGCCCGTCGCGCCAGGATCGACGCCGGAACCCGGCTCGTGAACACCGCCGCCGCCACCCGGCAGCTCACGCTCGGTGCCTGGCTGGGGCGGGAGCGTGTGGCGGCGGGGATCGCCGAGGAGTCGGTGACCGTGGTGCGCTCCGTGAGCGGCGCCGAGCTGGCGTGTGCACCGGGCCTCCGCGCGCGCCGGCCGGTCGATCGCACCCTGGCGCAGGGCGAGACCGCCCGGCTGCTGCTCGCCACGCTGGGCGCGTTCGCCCGGCCCACTTCGGTGTCGCGGGCCGTGCAGGAGCTGCGCACCCACGCGAAGCTGGAAGGCGACGAGGTGCACCAGGCGATCGAACACCTGGCGGAGCGGCGATTCCTGGAGCGGGGCGTGGGGGGCGGGCCGACCCGTTGACCCACGGCGCGGCGTCGGGGCCGGCGCACCCGCGGATGTCGGTGCTACAGGAAGACGGTGAGCTCGACCGAGCCTTCGGTGCGGTCGGCGGCGGACTCCGCCACGTTCACCGCGAGCCAGAGCTCCCCTTCGCGTCGGGCGTCGGCGATGCGGTTGCCCGGCGGGCCGGCCGCCAGGCCCGTCCAGTCGCCGATGCGCGCGACGAGCGCGTACTCGGGCAGCCCCGGGGCCGGGTAGTCCGCGCCCGCCTGGGTGCCCGGCAGACCGACCGGAGCGACCGCGGTGAGCCGTCCCTTCACACGAACGCCGCCGGCGACCACGACCCGGGGCTGCCGCTCGGCGGTGTAGACGGCGCCGGTGGCAAACCAACGCCACTTGGCCTCCACGCTCGCCATGAGCCGCTTGCCGTCCAGCGACTTCTGGATCCCGACCGGCCGCAGCCCGGACCCGAGCAAGCCCAACGCCAGGGGCATCGCGAGCAGGATGATGACGCCACCGCCGATGACGGCGATCGCGCCGACGCAGACGCCCCATCCGCCGCTGAACATGGCCAGCACACCGCCGACCACGAAAACCGCGCCGACCACCGCGAGCCCGATGGCCATGGCGCCGAGGAGCACCGCCAGTCCGCGGGCGATGCGGCCGGCCGTCGAGACCACCGGCTTGCCGTCGGTGGGCGTCGCCGCGGCGGGCTCCTGCGGCGGGGGCGCGTCGGCCTCGAGGCGGGCAGACTGGGCACGCGCTTGCTCCACGAGGCCGTGCAGCCGCGCGTGCATCGCCCTCAGCGCGCCGTCGGTGCCGCGCTCCTCGAGCTCGGCCCGCAGGTCACCGCGGGCACGACGTAGCTCCACGAAGGTGCTTCGACCGAAGTCTTCGTCCTCCTCGTGGTGGGCGAGGCCGAGCAGCGTGCGCCCCAGGGACTCGCGGGGCGCCGGTTCGGGGTGCGCCAACACCACACCGAGGCTGTCGTAGACGTGCAGCAGGTATTCGCCCACGCGGCCGGAAACGTCGTTGAGGAGGGACTGAACCTCGGGCACCGCGCGCTCGTCCTCGCGCATGCGCCGCAGCGACGGCAGCACCGAAAACGCGCCGAACCCGCGCCCGATGGTCTCCCACACCTGCTCGGGCACGTCGTCGGCGCCCGGCATCTTTCGGCGGTAACGGTCGACCGTGCGCGCGGCAGCACGGTCCATCCGGGTGCGCAGCCGAAGGACGCGGCCCTGGATCGCCTCCAGATCCGTTTCCGGCTGGTTCGCGCGGGCAAGTTCGGGGGCGCTGAGCGCGAGCGCTGCCGCCCCGCCGACGAGGACGTCTCTACGGTGCATGGGGGGCTCCACGACCCCGGTAACCGCACGTGCTGAAGTGCGCTCCGATCCCGACACGGACGCCATTGTCGGGCGCGGCGCCGCGACCGGCCCGGACGGCGGCGGGGGCTTCCGCGCCGCGCGCGCCGCCCGCCGGATTCCGCCCGCCTCGGGATGGGTCGCGGGGCGGCGCCCAGACCGAGCCTGCACGACAACTGCACATCGGCTCGCGACGCTGCGGATAGTGGATCGGCGGAGGCGCCATGCTCATCTTGGATTGGCCCACGATCGAGGTCGCGGGGAGCGCGACGTCGGAGCTCGGGGTGGCGAGCCTCGCGGCAGACCTCGACGGGGACGGTGTGGACGAGGTGATCGTGGGCGCGCCGGGCGAGGCGGCGGTGTACCTCTGGCTCGGGAGCGGCGCCGGCCTCGGCGGGGCCGCAGACCTGACCCTGACCGGCGACGGCGGCACGGGCTTCGGCCGCGCGTTGGCGGCGGGGGACCTCGACGGCGACGGTGTCCTGGAGCTTGTCGTCGGCGCGCCCGACGGCGGCGCGGGCGCAGTGGCGGTGATCACGTCGCCGTTGGCGGGCGCCAGTACGACGACGATCGCGGGTGGCACCGCCGGAGATGGCTTCGGTACCGCCGTCTCGGTGGGCGACGCGGACGGGGATGGCCTGGGCGACCTGGCGGTGGGCGCGCCCGGCGCGAGTGGTGGCCTCGGGGCGGCCTACGTCTACACGGGGGCCGCCGGCCTGGGCGGCGCCGCCTGGAGCGTCGCAGGTACGGTGGGCGACCTTGGAATGGGCGTGGTCTTCGGAGACTTCGACGCCGACGGGTACACCGACCTCGCGGTCGGGGAGGCGGGGGACACCGTACAGTGGTTCCCGGGAGGTGCGTCGGGCGTCGGGTCGACCTCCACCTCGATGACGTTTCCGACGCCGCGGGCGGCCGGGGATGTGGATGGGGACGGGTACACGGACCTCGTGGGCGCCACGCTCGGCTGGTTGGGCGAGATCGGTTGGGGCAGCGCCACCGGGTTTTGGGGGACCAGTGGTCTGGGTCCGCGCTGGCTGGACTGGCCCGAGACCCGGGCCACCGCGGCGGGCGATCTCGACGGCGACGGCTACGCGGAGGTCATCTCGCTGCACTACGGCATGCCCAGCGTCGACTACGAGGGCAACGTCGGGGCGATCGTGTGGAGTGGATCCCGATCGGACGTCGTGTACTACGCCGACCGCGCCGTCGGGGCGCTGGTGGTGCCCGATCAAGACGGGGACGGGATGGGAGCGGTGCTCTTGGCCTACGAGGACGCTTCGCTCGCGTGGTTCCCCCTGCTCACCGACGCCGACGGCGACGGGTGGAGCCCGGACGACCCGGCGCTCCCCGACTGCGACGACGCGGACGCGGCGGTGAACGCCTTCACGGCGGAGGTCCTCGATGACGGGGTGGACCAGGACTGTGACGGTCTGGACGGGATCGCGACTGGCGGTGACGCCTGCGAGTACTTCACCCATTGGGGCGTGGTCGAGGCCTGGTACCTGGGCACCTCCGATGCGCCCTGGGACCCGCGAAGTCGCCTGGACGGACTCGAGTCCTTGACCTGGACGGGGACGAGTGCGGTGTGGGGGGGAGACGAGGAGTGGTCGGCGGCGTGGCGTGGCCAGAGCGAAGCGACCGCCTCGAGCGCGACATTGACCCGAGTGTACCGAACCACCAGCACCACGTATGAGGGCGGGGACGGGGAGTACTGGGAGCGGACCCACAAGTACTCTCGCTCCGTCTATGCGGTGCCCGAGGGCACCGCGGAGGGAGTAGTGGAGGCCGAGGTCGGCGAACACACCTACACGACCTACGGAACGAGCACGGGAAACGTGTGGGCGCGGCTCGTCGCCGACGACGGGACGGAGGGGTGGGTGGCGCTGGACACCGAAGGGGTGAGTGACGGGCTCTGGGGCTTCCCCAAGTCCCGCGACGCCGAGTGGACCTGGGGCGGGTGCAGCGGCGGTGAGTACGCGGAAGTGGGCGAGGGCCAGGCCACGTACTCCCTCGGCAGCGCCCACGACTCGGTTCACTCGGTCGTGTGGAAGCTCGGAGTGGAGTGCGGGTTTGGGGCCGACGTCTGGCTCGGGTATGATGACGCCGGCAGGCAGTATGACGAGGTCGACGGGGGGTTGGTGCAGGTGGTGCCCAGTGACGATCAGGACGGCGATGGCTTCGGCGCTGCGGACGACTGTGACGACGCCGATCCGACGCGCCACCCGTGCTCCGGAAATGACAAGGTCGCGGGATGGGCTGACGCCGACGGCGACGGCTACGGCGACGCCGCCGCGCCGCTCTCGGCCTGCGATCGCCTCGGCGACGGGCAGGCCGGCAACGACGACGACTGCGACGACACCGACCCGCTCGTGGGGAAGCCGGAGTCGGGCTACCGCGACAGCGACGGCGACGGCTACGGGGACAGCGCCGACCCGTATGTGGGCTGCGACCCGCCGCCGGACCTCACGGAGGGGGAGGGCGACTGCGACGATGCCGACCCCGCGACCCACCCCGGCGCCGACGAGCGGTGCGACGCCGAGGACCGCGACTGTGATGGCGACCCCGTCGTGGGCGCGGTGGATCGCGGGAGCGTGTGGATGGACCTGGACGCGGACGGGTTCGGGAGCGGTCCGGCCGTGGCGCAGTGCCTGGCGACGGGGTGGGCCCCGGTCGATGGCGACTGCGGTCCGGTCGACCCCAGCGTGCACCCCGGAGCGCCCGAGATTCGAGCCGACGGCGTCGACCAGGACTGTGACGGCGACGACCCCCCGCCGCCCGGCGAGCGGAGTGGGTGCTCGACCGGGGCGGCCGCGCCTGCGGCGATCGCCACGATCCTCGCGGTCTTGGCGGTGAGACCGCGCCGGCGGCGTTGATCCGGCGCCGCTGGGGGCGGCGCTGTCGCGACGAGCGGCGCCGCTCCACGGGCAAACGCCGCGAATCGCGGCCTACTGCTCAAACGTAGGCGCCGTCGCGACACCTTCCGCTCGCAGCGGCGACAGAACTCGGATCTCTCGCCCCAGAGATCGGAGTTGTGTCGCCCCCCCGGGCCGCTGGGGGCGGCGCTGTCGCGACGAGCGGCGCCGCTCAACGGGCAAACGCCGCGAATCGCGGCCTACTCGACGAGCGTCACCGCCTGTCGCGACACCTTCCGCTCGCAGCGGCGACAGAACTCGGATCTCTCGCCCCAGAGATCGGAGTTGTGTCGCCCCCCCGGGCCGCTGGGGGCGGCGCTGTCGCGACGAGCGGCGCCGCTC
>SXOM01000128.1 GCA_005776735.1 Pseudomonadota bacterium | reverse complement strand
TCGCGGAGGTCGGGGTGGTGCAACATCCACAGCTCGGCGGCGTGGCGCACCACCCCGCCGGCGACCCGCACCAACGCCGGCTCGACATCCCCCACGTACACCGGGAGGAGCGCCAGCCCCAGGCCCTCGGACACCGCTGCGACCATGGGCGCGAGGCCGTTGAACGCGCCCCACACTGGCAGGCCGGACCACGGCTGCGCGCGCACCATCTCGGCCATCACCCGCATGTCGGGGTACCCCAACCAGCGTGCGTCCGGCTGGGGCGGGGTCAGTCGGGCGGCGTGGTCCAGGCCCACGTACGGGGCGACCCGGATCGGCGCCAGCCGGTGGCCCACGACGTAGGCCGGTGGACTCGACCCGACGAGGAGCGCACGCACCGCCAGGTCGGCCTCGCCGCGTGCGAGGTCGTACGCCCGACCGTCGGTGCTCACCTGCAGTTCGACGCCCGGGTTCACCCGGCACCACGGGGCGAGGTCGGCGACGATCTGCGCGGCGACATAGTCGTCGCCACAGGTCACGTGGACCGGCCCCTCCAAGCGTGCATCGCGCCCGGCGAGCTCGCGCGTCAATGCGTGGACGCCCGACTCCACCGCCTCGGCCGCCGGCATCAGCCGCCGCCCCGCCTCGGTCAGCACGTACCCGTCGCGGTGATGGTCGAACAGGCGCGTGGCCAGCCGTTCTTCCAGCGCCTCCACCCGCCGCGCGACGGTGGTGTGCGCGACGGCGAGCTGGTCGCCCGCCGCCCGCACCGTGCCGAGCCGAGCCACCGCGAGGAAGTAGCGCAGGTCGTCCCAGTCCATCGCCATCAGAGGGCTTCGACCGCCGCCTTGGCCGCGGCCAGCCCATGCGCGGGGTTCTTCAAGCGCCAGAGGCGGATGGCGTCGACCTTCTTGCCTTCCGCGAGCAGCGCCCGGATCGAGTCGTAGTAGCCCGGCTCGGCCACCACGATGCCGTGGTGTGCGATGATGGCGTTGAGCTTCTGCTCGATGCGGGCCAACGCCAGCGTGTGGACGACGAGGTGCGTGTTGGCCTGCCGGCCGGCGAACACGTTGAGCCCGCCGGCCGCGAGGAGGAGGAAGAAGATGCCCAGTTCCATCCGTCGAGCGTACCCCGCCGCCGCCGGCGTCGCGGCGCGCGGGGCCGAGCCCCCCGGTCCTGGCACACGCCGCACCGCCTCACGACGATCGCCCTGACGCGCGCCGCGCGCCCGCCCCGATCGAGCTCGGGACGGTCGCGGCGCGGCGCCCGACCGCGTCGTCGTGACGCCAAGAGGAAGGTTCAGAGCTCGGAGTTGAAGAAGACGTACCCGGCGCCGCCGGAGCTCGTGCCCCCGTAGTAGTCACTCACGACGAAGTCGTCGGCGCCGTCCCCGTCGTGATCGCCCGCGAACCGCACGACGTTTCCGAAGTAGCTGGTGCCGGTGGCGGTGAGGCCCGCCGTCGAGGTGGACAACGTGCCGCTCAACGGGCCGAAGAAGCCGTACACCGTGCCGTACCCGGCGCTCAGGAGCAGGTCTTCGGTGCCGTCGGCGTCGATGTCGCCGCCGAGGTCCATCGAGGTGACCTGCACCCCGGACAGCGTTGCGTCCGCGACCGAGGTGACCGTCGACGTGCCGGTGTACGGCCCGTTGATGACGTAGGTGGAGCCGGACGCGTAGTCGGGGGCCACGCCCACGATGTCGTCGTAGCCGTCGTCGTTGTGGTCGCCGCCGCCGCCCACCCAGTACCCGAAGTCGTCGCTGGAGCTCGGCCCGCGAAGTTTGCCCTCGGCGGCCGACGCGGCGATGGTGCCGCTGACCGGGCCCAGGAACACGTAGACCGCGCCCGCGTCGGTGCCCACGTCGTCGTCGCCGTTGGCGCCCACGATGAAGTCGTCGTAGCCGTCGGCGTTGACGTCGCCCGCGCCGTCGAGCGCGATACCGAAGTAGTCGCTGGTGCTCTCGCCGGAGATGACCGCCGAGGCCGAGCTGATGGCGCTGGCGCCGGAGGCCGCGGTGGTGACCAGGTAGACCGTGCCCTTGTAGCTGCCCGCATAGGTGGACGAGGTGATGAGGCTGCCCTTGCCGGTGCCGTTGACGTCGCCCGCGCCGGCGCAGGCCACGCCCACCGCGTAGCTCGCGGTGGGGCCACGGAGCTTGTAGTTGGCGGCGCTCAGGTCGACCGACGCGCCCGGCCCCTTGATGATGTAGACCGCGCCGGCGCCGGAGGCCCCGTCGTCGTCGCCGGTGGCGCCGATGGCGAAGTCGTCCTTGCCGTCGCCGTCGAAGTCGCCGAGCCCGGCGATACAGGTGCCGGCGTAGTCGTAGGTGTCCTCACCCGTGTAGATGGCGTCGGCGGCCGACAAGGCGATGTCGGCCGTCGATGCGCCACCCTTGACGAGGTACGCCCGGCCGGCGCTGGTCCCGCCCGCGTCTTCGTAGAGCGCGCCGACGACGAGGTCGTCGTAGCCGTCGTTGTCCACGTCGCCGACCGCCGCGAGGGCCTTGCCCGCGTAGTCGCTGCTGGTGACGCCCGTGAAGACCCGGCCGGCGTCGGCGTGGGTGACCACGCACTCGGCGCTCCCGTCACAGTCGGTGTCCTCGGTGTCGAAGCACACGTCGATCGCCGCGGGGTTGACGCCCGCGTCCGCGTCGTCGCAGTCGGTGTTCCCGGCGGCGTACCCGGAGGGAGCATTGCAGCGCGAGGTGCCGATGGCGGAGTCGTCGCCGTACCCGTCGGCGTCGGCATCGACGAAGTAGGAGATCTTGCCGGTGGCGGAGCTGTCGGCGTCGTCGGCGCTGCCGTCGCAGTCCTCGTCCACGTCGGAGGCGTCGCACACCTCGGTGTTGCCGGGGTCGCGCAGCGCGTTGGTGTCGTCACAGTCGGTCGAGTACTGCGAGTAGCCCGACGGCTGGTCGCACTTGGACTGCGTGGTGGTGGACACGCCGTAGCCGTCGCCATCGGCGTCGATGTACCAGGTGGTGCGGGTGCCCGCGGACACCGAGCTGTCGTTGTCGTCGGCGTAGCCGTCGCAGTCCTCGTCGGTGCTGCCCGAGTCGCACACCTCGGTTTCGCCGGGGTTGGCGCCGGAGTCGTCGTCGTCGCAGTCCCCGCCCGTGGTGGACCAGTCGGTGTCGGTGTCGCACCGCGACATCGTCACGCTGGAGTCGCCGTAGGTGTCGCCGTCGCCGTCGTAGTACAGGGTCGTCTTGCCGGTCGACGACGTGCTGTCGTCGGCGTCGTCGGCGTACCCGTCGCAGTCTTCGTCTTCGTCGGCGGCGTCGCACACCTCGGTGGCGCCCGGGCTCACCGACGCGTTGCTGTCGTCGCAGTCGTCGTCGTTGTCGACATAGCCGGAGGGCGCGTCGCAGGCGTCGCGGGTGCTGCCGCTGTCGCCGTACCCGTCGCCGTCGCCGTCGGCATACCACGTGGAGGCGTCGGTGCCGGTTTCGTCGGTGTCGCCGTCGCAGTCGTCGTCGCGCCCATTGCAGGTCTCCGTGCCGCCCGGCCGCACCAGGGGGCGGTCGTCGTCGCAGTCCCCCGAACGGGCGACGAACCCCTCGGGTTGGTCGCAGGACACGCGCAGGGCGCTCTCGTCGCCGTAGGTGTCGTCGTCGGCGTCGGCGTACCACGTGCCCGCATCGGCGCTGTCGTCGCCGTCGGCCCAGCCGTCGCAGTCATTGTCGACGTCGTCGCACATCTCGACCGCGTCCGGGTTGCGGTCGCCGTCGTGGTCGTCGCAGTCCAATACATTGGTGACCCAACCGTCGGGGGCGTCGCACGCGGTGAGCTCGCGCGTGTCGGTGCCGAAGCCGTCGCCGTCGTCGTCGGGGTACCACACCGAGTAGCCGTCGGTGAGCACGTCGGGGTCCTCGTCGTCCACGAGCTGATCGCAGTCCTCGTCGACGTCGGCGCCGTCGCACACCTCCTGGGCGCTCGGGTGGATCTCCTCGTTGGTGTCGTCGCAGTCGCCCGCTTCGCCCGACAACCCATCGTCGATGTCGCACGCCACCACGGTGGTGTCCAGGTCGCCGTAGCCGTCGTCGTCGAGGTCGGCGAAGTAGGTGCTGCCGCCGAGCACGTCGGGGTCCTGGTCGTTGACCAGGCCGTCGCAGTCTTCGTCGATGTTGTGGTCGTCGCAGCGCTCGACGCCGTCGGGGTTGGCCTCGGCGTGTTCGTCGTCGCAGTCCTCGGACGCCTTGAAGCCGTCGCCGTCGAGGTCGGGGTCGGCAGAGGTGTCCTCCAGGACGATGCACCCCGACAGGAAGAGAAGCAGGCTGGCGGTGCGCATCTCAGGACCCCGTGCAGGTGGCGGTGAGCGTGATGGTGTCGGTGTCGGTGTCGCCGTAGCAGTCGGTCGTGGTGAGCGTGACCACGATGGTCGAGGTCGTCGTGGACCCCGAGCTCGGCTCGACCGGCCCCACGGTGAGGGTGACCGTCTCGCCGGTGGTGTCCGAGAGGGTGGCGGTGCCCGAGGTGATGGCCCACGCGTGCTCGAGGGGCTCGGTGTCGGCGTCGGTGGAGCCCGACGCGTCGAGCACGAACGTCTGGGACGCGCACAGCTCGCACGCCGACACGTAGTCGGCGGAGTTGCACGCCGCGGTCTCGGACTTGGTCTGGTCGGTGCCGGCGTTGGAAACCGGCGCGGTGTTGGTGGTGCGCTCGGCCAGCGTCAACGTGAGCTGGTCCATGGCGCTGGCCACGTCGCTCATGTTGGTGACCACGAGCCCAAACGTGTAGTCGCCGGCGGTGCGGGCGGTGAACGTGGGCATCTCGTCGGTCGGCGAGACGATGTCGTCGCTGGTCTCGGTGGCGCCCGACGGCAGGTCCAACAGCTCCCACTCGAAACTCAACGCGCTGTCCCGCGGGTCGCTCGATCCCGACCCGTCGAGCGTGATGAGGCTGCACGTCTTCAGCGACGAGCTCCGGACGTAGTCGGCGTCGGCCTGCGGCGTGGGCTCGCCGCTGCCACTGCAGTCGTAGTCGACCGAGCCGGACTCGGTGGCGCCGGGGTGGTACGCGGAGTCGGTGTCGTCGCAGTCGCCGCCGCCGTACGCCTCGGCGTCGTACCCATCCTTGTCCTGATCGTAGTCCGACTTGCCGTCGCAGTTGGCGTCGATGCCGTCGTACCAGGTCTCGGTCGCGCCGGGGTGGGCGTTGGCCGAGGCGTCGTCGCAGTCGTTCCCGCCGTGCGCCTTGTCGTCGTAGCCGTCCTTGTCCTGGTCGTCGTCGGAGCGGCCGTCGCAGTCCTGGTCGACCCCGTCGTACCAGACCTCGGCCGCTTCGGGGTTGATGTCGGCGTTGTTGTCGTTGCAGTCGCCCAGGTCGGCGCTCTCGCCGGCACCCCCATCGCACGACGGCCCCACCTCGTCGTCGCCCCACCCGTCGCCGTCGGCATCTTCGTACCAGCTCACGTAGGTCTCGACGTCCACCGCGTCGTCATCGTCGTCGCTGTCGCCGTCGCAGTCTTCGTCGACGTCGAGCGGATCGCAGATCTCCTGGGCGTCGGGGTTGATGCGCGGGTCGTTGTCGTCGCAGTCGTCGCCCTCCTCGACGTAGTGGGCCGGGAGCTCGCACACCTCGACGAGGGAGTCGTCGTCGCCGTACCCGTCGTCGTCCGCGTCGAAGTAGCCGGGGCGGGTGCCGTCCCGCTCGTCGTCCGCGTCGTCGATGAGCCCGTCGCAGTCTTCGTCGAGCAGGCCGTCTTCGCACTTCTCGACCGCGCCGGGGTGGATGGTGGCGGCCCGGTCGTTGCAGTCTTCGTCCGAGGGATACCCGTCCCCGTCCTCGTCGACGACGGCGGGCGGAAAGAGCAGCTCACAGCCGGTGAGTCCGGCGAAGGGGAGGAGGAGGAGGAGGGCGCGCATCGGAGCTCCGGCGGTGCACTATCTCCCCAGCGGACGCGATCGATCGACAAGGAACTGTAATCACGCAGTTCGGCGAGGGGCGCCACGCCGCGACCAGGCCCGACACGAGCAGAGGCCGGCGCGCGGCGCGCGCCGGGGTTGCGCGGGCTGCCCGCGCCCCCGCATGCGCACCAGAACCCACCCCGCCACCGCACTCGAACAGGTACGGGACGCTCCCCGTCAAGCGGCCTCCACGACCTCGATGAATGGGAAGCAACGGATGTCAGCGCCATTGACGGTTGCCAAGCGCCGGACGCCCGCGCGCTCCAGCGTTGCGGCCAGGGCAGTATCGAGGAACCGCTTCCGCCCAAGCTGGTGCTTCGCCATCAACTCGAGGACGCGGGGTACGACCTCGGGTGTCGGCCCGACCCGGCTCGTCTCGGCAGCTTGCCACACGGGCAGCAGCAGGGTTCGAGCCGCGTCCATCGTCGGCGGGGATGTGAAACGCCTGCATCGGTCCAGGGAAAATAGATGCCCAACCTATGGTTCGCCGACACTGTGCAGGCGCACTTTGGGCGTGTAGAACTCGTGGGAGAGTTTCGTTTTGCGTAACTCTCCGCCTGGGGGGCACCCGCGAAACGCGTGCAACTACCTGATTGCTTCCCTA
>SXOM01000127.1 GCA_005776735.1 Pseudomonadota bacterium | reverse complement strand
ATGTTGACGTTGGCGATGCCGCAGTCGCTCCCGGTGGCGCTCAGGAACGTCTCCGCGGAGCGGAAGCTGTCGGTGAAGATCGACGAGCTGAGGCCCTGCGGGACGTCGTTCTGGAGCGCGATGGCCTCGTCGAGGGTGTCGTATTCGAGGACGTAGAGGATGGGCGCGAACGTCTCTTCCTTCACGATGGCCATGCCCGCGTGCGCGCGCACGATGGTCGGCTCGACGTAGAAGCCCGGACGGTCGAGCCGGCGGCCGCCGACGAGGATCTCGCCGCCTTGCGCCACCGCGGCCCCGAGCGCGTGCTCGTAGGCCGACACCGCGTCGGCGTCGATGAGGGGGCCGACGAGCGTGCCATCGGCGAGCGGATCGCCGATGCGGCACTGCTTCCACGCCGCCACCAACCGCGGAACCAGCTCGCCCGCGATCTTGCGGTTGACCAGCACCCGCCGCGTGGTCGTGCACCGCTGGCCGGCGGTGCCCACCGCGCCGAAGAGGATGCCGCGCACGGCCAACGACAGGTCGGCGTCGGGCTCGACCAGGATGGCGTTGTTGCCGCCGAGCTCCAGGAGCGTGCGCCCGAACCGTTGTGCGACCACCGAACCCACACGGCGACCCATGCGCGTGCTGCCCGTGGCGCTGATGAGCGGCAACCGCGTGTCGGCGAGCATCGTTTCGCCCACCTCGGCGTCGCGACCGATGACCAGGCCGAAGACGCCGCTCCACCCGTGCTTCGCGAGCACCGCGTCGCAGATCTTGTGCGTGGCGATGGCGGTGAGCGGCGCCTTGAGCGAGGGCTTCCACACCACCGTGTCGCCGCACACGCCGGCGACCATCGCGTTCCATGCCCACACCGCGTTGGGGAAGTTGAACGCGGTGATGACGCCGATGGGGCCGAGCGGGTGCCATTGCTCGTACATGCGGTGGCTCGGGCGCTCGCTGTGCATGCTCAGGCCGTAGAGCTGGCGCGACAGGCCCACCGAGAAGTCGGCGATGTCGATGGACTCCTGGACTTCGCCCTGGCCTTCGGCGCGGATCTTGCCCACCTCGAGCGACACCAGGGCGCCGAGGTCTTCCTTGTGGGCGCGCAGCGCGTCGCCCATCTGGCGGACGATCTCCCCGCGCTTGGGCGCTGGCAGGCTGCGCCAGTCGCGGAAGGCGCGGGCGGCTTCGGCCACGACCGCGTCGTACTGTGCGCGCGTGGCGAGCTGCACGCGGGCGAGCACCGTGTCGTCGGTGGGGCTGTGGCTGGCGATCTCGCCGTCGTAGCCGCCGTCGAGCGCGCGTCCGGCCCACGCGCCGGGGTTGAGTTCGCTGAGCCCGAGCCGGGCGAGGACGTCGTTCATGGCTGCTCCAGGAGAAGGCGGCGGGGCTAACCCCCTCGCGGCCCTCGCGGAACGGTGGATGCGGCGGCGGCGGCGGTTGTCACCGCGCGGTATGGTGCCGGCGTGCTCGCGGCGGTGCTGCTCGTGCTCGGTTGTGCCGACATCCTCGATCGGGCGGGGAACGCGTGCTCCAGCGCCGACGCGATCTACGACGGCGAGGAGCGCTGGTGCCCCCAGGACGACGCGGTCGTCCGCTGCCGGTACCTCGCGTTGAAGGTGGCGCAGTTCGAGGTGCTGTGTGGCGGCGTCAGCGCCGACGTCGAGATCGTGCAGGCGGTGGTGGAGCGGGACCTCGCCTGCGACACGGCGCTGGTGGTCTACCCCGAGGCCGACGCGTGCCTGGAGGTGTTGACGCAGCGGTCGTGCTCCACGGTCGAGCTGCCCGACCTGTGCCAGGGCGTGGTGCTCGGCCCGTAGCCGCGCCGCGACAACCGCGGGCGCCGCCGGTTCCGTGATTTGTTGCAAAACGCGCTTTGCAAGGTGCTCACGAACCCGCGGGCGTTGGGCGTGTCCGCTCCCTCGGAGGTGCCATCATGCACACCGAGTCCTGGAACGAAGAATCCGGCGAGGCCGCCCTCGCCTTCCTGCTCCGCCCCGCGGGGAGCCCCACCCACCTCGACAAGAGCGCCGGTCGCGCGTTGGAGGTCGCGCGCATCTTCGGCGACGAGGTCGTCGACATCCGCTGGTACGCGCGCAACGAGACCGTGCGCCTGGGCCTCGCGGACGACTTCCCCGTCCCGGTCGACCTGCTCCCCGGCGACCACCACCCCTTCCTCGAGCACGACGGCACCGCCTGGGTGGTGCGCTGCGGGCCCGCGTGGGCGGGGTTCGTGGACGAGGAGGAGGTGCGCACCGAGCTCGGTCGTCGGCTCGGCCGCGACGGGTCGATGCGGCTCGGCGAAGAGGAGACGCTGGTGGTCGAGGTCGGCACCTCGGTCTTCGTGGTGCGCACCGTGTGGCGCTCGGCGAAGCTCCCGGTGCCGCTCGTCGGGGAGGTCGACCCGGTCGGGGTCGTCGTGGCGTTCGGCATGTCCGCGGTCGCGGTGATGCTGGGGGTGATCGGCGCGATCACGCCGCCGCCCTCGACCGCGACGCAGGACGACGGCTCCACCAGCTACCGGGTGGACCTCGTGATGCCGACCCAGGCCGAGCCGGTCGCCGTGCCGGCCGACAAGCCCACGCCCGACGCGGGCGGCGGGTCCAGCGAAGGGCCGAAGGACCCGAAGAAGAGCCTCGTCAAGCGGCCCGGTGCTTCCGACGCCGACGTCGTCCGCGACCAGCTCGACAAGCTCTTCGGGGGCGTCGACGGCGTGTTGCGGGACACGGGGCTGAGCGCCGACACCCGCGCCGGCATCGACTCGCTCATCGCGAGCAAGGGCACCCAGCTCCCCGGCGCGGGCGGCCTCGGCAGCGGGCGGTGCCTCGGCCACGACTGCACCGGCGTGGGCGCGGTCGAAGGGTCGGGCATCGGCGACGAGATGGGCGCACGCCACCGCACCGAGGCACGCCTCGTGGCGGAGACGAGCATCACGCGGTCCGACGGGCCGGGCCTCGTCTCCGTCGAGGACGCCATCACCATGGGAGGAATCGACAAGAGCGAGATCGACAAGGTGATCAAGCGCCACATGAACAGCATCCGGTACTGCTACAGCCGGGAGCTGACCAAGACGCCGTCCCTCGCCGGGAAGATCTCGGTCAAGTTCATCATCGCCAAGGACGGCTCGGTGTCCAGCAGCACCATCGCCCAGAGCTCGATGGGGAGCCCGGCGGTCGAGTCCTGCCTGACCGGCCGCTTCCTCCGCATGCAGTTCCCTCCGCTCAAGGGCGGCGGGATCGCGGTGGTGAAGTACCCCCTGGTCTTCGCGCAGGGGTAGCCACCGCGTCGTGAACGGGCGGGCGTCGGGCAACCGACGCCCGCCCCATTCGCGTTTTTTTCGGATACGGTGGACTCGGCCATGCGCACGCACCCTTGGATCGCCGTTTGCCTGTTCGGCTCGGCCTGCGAGTCGCAGGTCATCGAGTCCGACCTCGGCCGCCTGCCCTGGAGCGACGATCCGCCCGCCGAGCCGATCCCCTACGGCTTCTGGGGCCTCAACGGGTTCGTCGACGCCGAGGGCCTCGCCCACACGCGCGACACCTTCGGCATCGACACGTTCAGCACCTCCACGCGGCACCCGCACTACGCCGTGCACGACTTGCTCCCGGCGGTGCGCGACGCGGGCATGACGGTGAACCTGCGGCTGGTCGGCGACCACGCCTACTACACCGACGCCGACGGTAACTTCGACCTCGACGCGTGGAAGGCGATGGTCGACGAGTGGGTCGACTCCGGCGCCCAGGAGTTCATCGACGACGGCACCTTCGGCCACCACATGCTCATCGACGACATCACCGAGTTCCCGGGGCAGGGCCCCACCGGCGACGAGCTCGAGACGATGGCGGTGTACAGTGGCCGCGTCCTCCCCGGCCTCGCCACGATGGTCCGCGCCAACGCCTCCGAGCTGCCCGCGCCGACCGGCGGCCGCTTCGAGTGGCTCGACGCGAGCGTCAACCAGTACCTCGCGCTCGACGGCGACATCGTGGCCTACGCCGAGGCGCAGCACGACGCCGCCGGCGCCCTCGGCATCGGCGTCGTCATGGGCCTCAACATGGCCGACGGCGGCGACGGCTCGAGCGGGCAGGCGGGGTGGACCGAGGGCAAATGGGCGATGTCGGCCGACGAGATCCGGCACTACGGCACGGTCCTCTCCACGGTGCCCGGTACGCGCCTGTTCCTGAACTGGGAGTACGACGCCGAGGAGCTGTGGTCCGACGGCAGCGTAGGCTCCGACTACTTCGACGGCACCGAGCTCCGCGGGGCGCTGGTCGAGCTGGGGCAGCGCCTCGACGGGGGGTGACCCTGGGCGCGGCGCCGCGACCGTCCCGATCGCGGCCT
>SXOM01000126.1 GCA_005776735.1 Pseudomonadota bacterium | reverse complement strand
GGGGGCGCGCCGGGCGGACCGGGCGAGGCGACTGGCGCGGCGCCGTCCAGCGGCGCGGCGCCGTCCAGCGGCGCGGCCGGGGCGCTGCCCGATCTCGGGGCGTCGGCGGCGACCCACCATGGGGTCACCAAGGCCGATCCCGACCCGCTCGAAGCGCGCGAGGTCGAGGTGTCCGACTTCTGGATCGACCTGACCGAGGTGACGCAGGGCCAGTACGCCGAGTTCATCGCCGACACCGGCTACCGGCCCCCGTTCGTCGACGAGCCGTGGGCGATGGACGGGTGGTCGTGGACCAGCCGCGAGGCGCCGTCGGCGACGGCCGACCACCCGGTGATCCTGGTCAACTTCTACGACGCGACCGCCTACTGCAAGTGGGCCCACAAGCGGCTCCCCACCGAGCCGGAGTGGCAGCTCGCGGTGCTCGGCTCGGCGACCGAGGAGCGCAACTATCCGTGGGGGGCCGAGCTCGGCGAGGGCCACTACAACCACGGCCGGATGGTCGACCCCAACTACGACGAAAGCGACGGCTACGAACGCACCTCGCCGGTCACGGCCTTCCCGTCCGGCCGCAGTTGGGCCGGCCTCTACGATGGCTTCGGCAACGCCTGGGAGTGGACCGCCGACTGGCGCGTGCAGGACTGGGACAAGGTCGAAGGCGAGACGCGCAGCGGCCGCCTCGTCGACCCGCGCACCCCTGGGCTGGCGCTCTACGCTGCGGTGCGGGGGGGCTCGTTCTTCTTCGACCTGGGCCCGAACCCCGCCGGCGAACGCAACGCCTTCGTGGCCGAGCTCCGTCGCAAGAGCTCCGGCTTCCGCTGCGCATCGGACTGATCGGGGCGGCGTGCCGCGACCGGTCCCGGGGTCGGGCCGAGTCCGGCGCACGCCGCGGCGGGAGTGCGGGGCGCGGCCGGCCCGATCGAGGCCCGGACGGTCGCGGCGCCCCGCCCTACTTCACCCGATACCCGCCCATCTCGTTGTTGAAGATCCACGCCACGACCTCGCCGATCTCGAAGTCGGTGGCCATGTAGCTGGCGATACTTGCGGCGGCGGAGCCCTCGTCGCGGAGCGTGGCGCGCGCCGCGAGCATCTTCTGCGCTCGCTTGCGCCACACGTCCATGTTCACCGGGCGCAGGTCGATCCAGCCCTTGGTCGCCCACGCATCGACACGCGCGGCGTCGTCGAGCGTGACCGTGTGCTTGTGCGCTTCGAGCTCGGGCACGTTGATGCGCGGCCCGCGCAGGAGCCGCTTGCCGTCGGGCAAGAGCACGGGGATGCCGATCGACGGCGCCGTGCGCCGGCTGCCGGAGGGCACCAGCGCCGCTTCGCAGCGCGCCGCCATGTCGACCGGGTCGGTCGCAGCGGCCACCGCGTCGAGCGAGGTGAACGCGTAGCGGAGGAGCTCTGCTTCGAACAAGAGCTTGCTCAGCTCGGGCGGCCCCAGGCGGCCGAGCGCCACGCTCGGGATCCCCGACTCCTTCTCGGCCACGTCGAGGTCCTTGATGGCGACGTTGCGGACCAGGCCCGCCTTGTACGACGGCGTCATCACCGCGCCGTCCATCGCGCTGATGGCGTCGTTGCCGGTGTTCGCGCCGCGGATCTCGAGGACCACGGTGGTGGCGATCTCCTCGGGGGTGACGTACTCCATCTGCCCGAGCGCGGTGATCGCGGCGAATTCGCCGCGGGTGAAGACGCCGTTTTCGCCGGTGTCCACCACCGCGACGCGCAGCTTGCCCGCCTTCTCGTAGGTCTTGGGGTCTTCGCGCAGGTCGAGCCCGCCGGCGCACGGCACTTCGTGGGCCTCGTAGAGCTCGCTGTTGTCGTGCTTGTCGCGGGCCTCCATCACCTGGACCGCGCGATACCCGATCATCGCCGCCGGCTTGACCTCCTTCACGATGGGCGCCCGGGGGGTGCGGGCGAGCAGGAACAGCAGGCCCGTGTGCCCGAACGCGGCTTCGTTCTTGGCCAGGAGCTTCTTGCTCGGCTTGTCTTCGCTGTGGGTGTAGGGGATGTTCAGGCCCATGCCCCCGGTCCCGGTCGTGCCGACCTTCACGTAGACGGCGGTGGTGTACTCGGTGGTGGCCTGGTGCAAGAACCGGACGTGCCGGATGAGCTGCGGCACACTCTGGGACAAGAGGAACGCCTCGAGGTCGTCGACGCCCTTGGCGTCGTACCCGTCCTTCCCGATCCAGGTGCGCACCTTCGCGGCGCCGTCGAACACGTCCTGGTAGCTGAAGCCGGTGGCGGTGTTCACGCAGTCCACCACGACCTCGGGGCGGTGGGCGCGGATGAGCCCGACCATGTGGTTGTGGGTGTAGGCGGTCTCGTAGTCGTCGTACACCGCGGCGAGGAGCTGCCGCCGCAGGTCGACGTTCCCGAGGATCTGGCCGCGCGGGAGGTTGGCCATCGCGCGCGGGACGAAGAGGTTGCCCCACGCAGGGACGAACGCCACCGCATCGCCGAACTCGCGCTCCAGGCGCTTGCACGCCGCCACCGCCTCGGACTCCAGCAAGCTCGCGACCACGATGCGGCGCGGCGACAAGTTCGCGACGATCTGACGGCACACCTGAAGGCCGACGAGGCCGGCGCCACCGAGGATGAGGAAGTCGTGGTACACGCGCACTCCGTGAGGCCGGCGAAGGTAACCGCCGCCGCGAGCCGTCGCCCCGCTTCGGGTGCTGGGTTAGAAGCCGTGCATGAAGCTCAACGGCCGGATCCTGTTCCTGTGCGACGACCCCTCCCTGGTGAAGTCCCAGCTTCATGGGCAGGACCTCGCGTGGGCGGGTCAACCGTTGCACTACGGCGTCAACACCGACCTGATGATCAGCGGCGCAGCGTGCACGCTCGGCTACACCGGCGAGATCCTCGGGCCGTGGTTCCTGGAGAACTTCAAGGACGTCGTCCACAAGGACTCGGTCCGCGATGGCGGCTTCCAGGTGGTCGTCGGCGGCGACGCGTATGGCTCCGGCTCGTCTCGCGAGGTGGCGGTGGTGGCGCACCAGGGCGCCGGCATCGAGCTGGTGGTCGCCAAGAGCTTCCAGCGCATCTTCCAGGAAAACATGGTGTATGGCGGCATGCCGTTCACCACCGACCTCGGCGTGGTCGCGCGGCTGCGCGAGGGCGAGGACGTCGACACGCGCGCGTTCTTCACCGTCCTGCCCCCGTTCTTCCGCGAGGTCGCCGAGGGGGGCGGGCTCTTGGAGTACGGCAAGCGCCTGTTGAAGGGCGGCGTCCGGCCCACCTACGACACGGCGGTGCCCGCCCGGCCCCTCAACTCGGTCGAGAAGATCATCGCCCGAAAGACCTGGACCGGGGGCGAGTCGTTCGGCATCGCCTCGGTCGAGCCGGGCGACCAGGTGCTCTGTCGCACCGCGTTCCGCGGGGTGCACGAGTACACCGCCGGCATGGTGGTGGCGATGTACCGCGAGGCGTTCGGGACCGAGCCGATGTACGCCCCCGAGCTGGTGGCCGCGTTCGAAGATCACTTCGTCCTCATCGACGAGCCCACCGTCCCGGACAACGTCAAGAAGGCCCGGCTCGAGCCGGCGCGGCAGCTCACGCGGGAGATGGTCGATGCCTGCGAGGAGTACGGCATCCGGCTCCACGGGCCCGGCCGCCCGTTCAAGCCCGGCGTGTGCCATCGCCTGGTGGTCGAAGACTACGCCTTGCCGGGCGACATCATCGTCCTCACCGACAGCCACACGCCGACGGCGGGCGTGCTCAACGCCTTCGCGTTCGGGGTCGGCAGCACCGCGATGGCGTTCGCCTTCCGCACCGGGCTCATCCCGGTCACCGTCCCCAAGGTGGTCCGCATCGTCGTCACGGGCGAGCCGCGCGGGGTGCTCTCCCCGAAGGACCTGATCCTCCACATCATCGGCGACGCCTACTTCCGCGACGAACAGTGGCGCTCTTCGCCCACCGACACCTGCGTCATCCAGCTCGGCGGGCCGGGGCTCGACCACTGGAACGTCGACGAGCTGTCCGTGCTCACCAACATGACCGTCGAGGGCGGGCTCATGACCGGCGTGGTCGAGCCGTGCCGGCCGATCGTCGACTTCGTCCGGGCCCGCCGGGGCGTCGACGTCACGCCCGAGCTGGTGTACCCCGACGACGACGCCACCTACGAGCGCACGCTCATCCTCCACCTCGACGACGTACCGCTGACCGTGGCCACCCCGGGCGACAGCCGCAACCGCGCGGCGTTGGCCGACATGGACGTGGCGATCCACAACGTCGTCATCGCGTCGTGTACCGGAGGCTCCCTCGCCGACCTGCGTGCCGCCGCCGACGTGCTGCGTGGGCGCACGTTGGCGGCCGGGGTCCGCGTCACGGTCACGCCGTCCAGCGCCGACGTGGCGACCGCAGCCGAGGCCGAGGGTCTGCTCGACGTGTTCCGCGCGGTCGGCGCGGTGTTGTCGCCACCGGGGTGCGGTTCCTGCATCGGCAACGGGCCGGGAGTGCCCCTCCCGGGCGAGGTCACGGCCAGCACGACCAATCGCAACTTCGACCGGCGCATGGGGTCGGCGGGTCCGGTGTACCTGGTTTCGCCCGCGGGGGCGGCCGCCAGCGCGGTCACCGGCCG
Organism: Pseudomonadota bacterium; assembly: GCA_005776735.1. Lineage (GTDB taxonomy): Bacteria > Myxococcota_A > UBA796 > UBA796 > SXON01 > SXON01. Next base: position 3,560 of record SXOM01000126.1, on the reverse strand, counting down.
GCTCACCGACCCACGGCGGCTGTAGGCCGCGCAGGCCGGGCCACGGTCGCCCCCGGAGCCGGGCGCGCGGCAGCTCCTGCGCGCCTCGGAACGGTCGCGGCGCGCCCGCCTCCCCGTGCTACGGTGGGCCATGCTGCTGTTCCTGGTCTCCGCCGCGCACGCCTTCTGCGGCACCTTCGTCGGAAGCGACGGGGCGTTGTTGGCCAACCGGGCGAGCCAGGTGGTGCTCGCGCGGGTCAGCGACTCCGTCACGCTCACGCTCGCGGTCGACTACACCGGCGACGCCTCCGAGTTTGCCTTGTTGATGCCCGTGCCGAGCGTGCTCACCGCGGAGAACGTCAGCACGGTGGATCCGGCGCTGCTCGAGCGGGTGGCGGACTGGTCGAGCCCGCGCGAGGTCGCCTACACCTGCGACGACCTCGTCACCGCCGACGTGGAGTACGGCGGCTGCAGCACGCCGCTCGCCACCGGCTGCGCGGCTGAGTACTCGCTGGGCGGCGGGATCGGCGACGACGGGGAGGACGCCGAGGGCACCGTCACGGTCGAGGCGTCGTTCTCCGAGGCCGGCTACGAGTTCGTGGTGCTCTCCACCCAGACGGCGGGGGCCTTGCAGACGTGGCTCGACGACAACGGCTACGCGCTCCCGGCCGGCGGCGACGCCATCCTGCAGGAGTACATCGACGCGGGCGTCTACTTCCTCGCGGCAAAGGTGGCCTTGGACGCTGCCCCCACCGGGCAGGCGTGGTTGCCCCCCATTCAGCTCACGTACGAATCGGACACGTTGTCGTTGCCCATCCGCATCGGGACCATCTCCGCCGACGGTCCCCAGGAGGTGCTGATCTACGTGCTGCACGAGGGCGGTGCGGTCGCGATCTCGAACTACCCGGAGGTGGCGGTCGACGACGAGTGCCTCCGTTCGATGGATCAGGACTTCGGCACCTACTACGCCGACGCCCTCGATGACGCCCTCGGCGGCGAAGCGGGGTGGATCGAGGAGTATTCGTGGAGCCTGACCGCAAACTGCGACCCCTGCACCGCGACCACCGGCCTCACTCCGGCGGAGCTCGAAGCGTTGGGATTCGCGGGGTACCACGGATGGTTCACGCGATTGCGGATGCGCTACAGCCCCGAGCAGGCGACGCAGGACCTCGCGATGTACGACGGCGGCGACACGGGCACCCCCTCGCAGATCCGCTACATCCAGGACGCGCCCGAGCTGCGTGACTTCTACCCGGTGTGTGGCGAGGGCGTGGTCCCCGGCGACGGGACGTGCATCGAGGTCGAGCGCAGCGCCCCGTTCGGGTGTGCCGCCGCCGGGGCGCCGGTGGCCGCGGCCATGGTCCTGCTGAGCGCGCTCTTGCGGAGGCGCCGGTGATCCACCTCTTCTTCGGGTTGCCCCTGCAGTCGCCCGACTTCACCGTCTACGACTACACCCCCGCATGGGAGGAGCTCGGCGAGGAGTCCATGGGGTTCCAGGGCTGGGTCGTGGGGGACGGTGAGCTCCTGCGGGGCGGAAAGTCGGCGATGGTGCTCCACGGCGGCCTCGGCATGGCTGCGATCACCTACACGCTGCCCGAGCGCACCTGGGACGGCGCGTCGTACACCCTCGAGGTCGAGCTCGGCTGGCGCTACAGTTGGGGGAGCGGCCCCGTCCTCGGCGCCTTCGACCTCGGCCTCGGCCCGCACGTGCGCATGGGCCTTCCCGACTGGACCGAGGGCATCCTCGCGCTGACCGGAGGTGGGCACGCCGGCATCGGGTTCGAAGGGGCCACCGGCGTGATTCGCCCGGCGGCGAACCTCAGCTTGGGGGGTACGTTCTCGATCCTCAGCGCCAACGGGAGTGTGCAGTTCAACGACACCACCCTGGACTGGCGGTGGTCGGCGGGCCAGGCGCGGTTGCTCCTGGAGGTCGGCGTGGTGCTCGCGCCGCGCCCGCGCGGCTGACCGCCGCCCGCTACGGGTGGTCGGCCTCGTGCAGGCGGCTCGGCAGGATGGCCCTCGCTGCGGCGCTCCCGCGCATCGGCAGGCGCGTGCGCCACACCCCGTCGAAACGGTAGAGCGCGGCCGCGACCGCCCCGGCGGTGGGGACCAGGCCGACCTCGCCGACGCCCTTGACTCCGTAGTGGCTCAGGGGATCGGGGACCTCGAGCAGGCGCACCTCGATCTCGGGGGTGTGCTTCGCGCGCAGGACGCGCAGGTCGTTGAGCTCGACCGAGAGCGGGCGCCCGCCGGACTGCGGGAGGTCCTCGGTCAGCGCGAACCCCAGGCCCATGTGGACGGCTCCTTCGAGCTGGCCTTCGCACAGGGCCTTGTTCATCACGCGCCCGACGTCGTGCGCGGCGATCACCTTCTTGAGTTTTCCGACTTCGTCCAGGATCACCACCTGTGTCGCGTACGAGAACGCGACGTGGGTGTCGCCGCCCTTCTCGGGCTTGGTGGTGAACGCGTAGATCACCTCGCCGTGGAAGTCCCGCCCCACGAGCTCGGCGATCGGCCGGCCTTCGGCGCGCACCGCTTCGCACGCACGGTGGGCGGCCTCGGCGCACAACAACGTGGCCCGCGACGCGGTGGTCATCCCGCACTCGACCGCGAACTCCGTGCTCACGGTGACGCTCACCGCTTCGCCCGGGAGTCCCAGCTCGTCGGCGACGACCTGGCGGACGATGGTGAGGAGGCCCTGCCCCATCTCGGTGAAGCCGGTGTATGCCGCGATGCGCACGTTCCCGTCGGGGCCGCGGGACACCCGGAGCAGCACCCGCCCGATGTCGGGCATGCCGTTGCCGATGCCCGTGTTCTTGACACCACACGCGATGCCCGCCCGCGGGTTGGCCTTGAAGTCGGCCTTTACGGCGTGCAACGTCTGCAGGATGCCGCACCCTTCGTTGAGCACCTGGCCGGTCGCGAACCGTTCGCCGGGGCGCAGCGCGTTGCGTTCGCGGATGTCGTACGCGTCGATGCCCACGCGCTCGGCGAGCCGGTCGAGCATCCCTTCGATGGCGAACGCCGCCTGGTTGGCGCCGAAGCCGCGAAACGCCCCGTTGGGCAGGTTGTTGGTGTAGACCGCCTTGGCCTCCACGTCGACGTTCGCGACGCGGTAGGGGCCGCAGGAGTGGCCGGCGGCGCGCTCGAGCACCTTGGCGCCCACCGAAGCGTAGGCTCCCTTGTCCCCCACCATGCGCGCACGAACCGCCGTGAGGTGGCCCTCGGCGTCGCATCCCACCGTGTACGTCATGCGGATGGGGTGGCGCTTGGGGTGGATGAGGATGGACTGGGCGCGGGTGAGGGTCAACTTCACCGGGCGGCCCGTGGCGACCGTCAGCAACGCGGCCGGGCCCTGCACCGTGAGGTCCTCCTTGCCGCCGAACGCGCCGCCGTTGGGCACCAGCTCGACCTCGATGCGGGAGGCGTCCCAACCCAACAGCTTGGCGAGCTGCTTCTGGTCGTCGTGGACCCCCTGACCCTGGGTGTAGACCTTCAGGCCGGCCGCGGTCGGCACCGCGAGGCAGCTCTCGGGCTCGAGGAACGCGTGCTCGACACACTGGGTGTGGAAGGTCTCGGTG
>SXOM01000125.1 GCA_005776735.1 Pseudomonadota bacterium | reverse complement strand
GCGCTTCGCCTTGCCGCCGCGTGAGGAAGGATGAGGTGGAGGCCGTCATCATCACCATTACCAGCATATTAGTCATAATCATCATCTGTATTGCAACCATTATCGTCATCAGCATGACAACCATACTTATTATGATCGTCGCCACCCTCCGGTTCCGCGCGATTCGGCCCGAGGTGCTCGACGCGCTGGGGCTCCCCGACGTCGACGCACCGCCGGAGCTCGAGGTGTGGCGGGTGATCGACCCCGCGGCCCCCGCGGAGTGACCGCCGCGGCGCGCGGGAGCCCCCGCCGCGAGCGGCTCGCCGCGATCGGGACGGTCCCGGCGCGCCGCCCACCCGGCGCTCCGGCTCAGTCGTCCTTCTTGGACCCGCGCACCTCGAAGCGGCCGATCTCGACGTCGTCGCGGCCCGCCTTCAGCGGCTCGTCGGCGATGCCGACGGTGACCGCGTAGGTGCCGTGACCGGGGTTGTAGACCGGCCGGAGCGCGTACCGGTCGTGGTAGACCTGCCCCGGCTGCCACCGGTCGGTCGGCCATGTCCAGTCGCAACCGTCGTGATCGCCCGACCACCGGGGGCCCCCGTCCACGAGGCGCGCCTGGACGTCAAGGAGGACGCCCGGGGCCGGCAGCGGTGCGTCGACCGTCCACCACGTCTCCACGTCGACCATCTCGCGCTTCTTCATCGTGGCCGGCCCGACGCGGGCGCCGACGAGCGTGAGCGGACCGACGCGGACGGGCGGGCGGCGGGCGTCGGCCGGCACCTCGTCGGCCAGGCAGTCGGCGTCGGGGGCGGCTGCCGCCACCGCGGGGACGGGGGCGGGGTTGGCGGCCACCGCGACGGTGGGCGCGGGCCGAGCCGGGGCGTCGGGGAGCGGGATGACCGCCTCGACCCCGTCGGTCCAGACAGCGGTGCCGAGCGCGCCCGAACGGTCCGCGAAGGTGGACAGGATCTTCGCCGCGGCTTCGGCCTCGGGGCGTCGGGTCACCGCGAAGTCGGCGTGGAGCGGCCGCACCCGCACCTGGCGGACGCCGTGGGGCCCGAGCGTGAGCGTGAAGATGGCGCTCTCGGTGTCGGAGCGGGCGTCGAAGAGCAGGTTCCCGGCGTCGTAGATGACGGGACGGCCCTCGATCACCTCGACGCCGTGCAACAGGTGGGCGCTCGACCCGAGGATGGCGTCGAAGCCGGCGCCGATCACCGCGTGGGCGGCGCGGCGGAGGGGGTCGGTCGGAGCGGCGACGTTGTTGTCCCCCCAGTGGACGCCGAGCATCACCAGGTGCGCCCGGTCGCGGGACTCGGCCACCGCCGCCTTGGCGAACGCCGCCCACTCCTCGGTGCGCTCGGGGTCCAGGTAGCAGGTGCCCGCCCGACGGTCGGTGGCGGCGAAGGGGACCATCGTCGCCTCCACGGCGTAGAACGCCACGACGAGATCGCCCACCGTGCGGAAGACGGGCGCACACGCCGCGGCGCGATCGGCGCCGGCGCCGGGGTGGCCGAGCCCCATCCGGTCCAGGAGCGAAGCCTGTTCGAGCAACGCGGGCGGCCCGTAGTCGCCGGCGTGATTGTTGGCGGTGCCCACCACGTCGACCCCGGCGGAGCGGAGCACCTCGAGGTGCTCGGGCCGGGTGCGGTAGTAGTAGGGGCCGCGTTCGCCCTTGTCGGCGCGGTACTCGCCGCCCGTCGCCGCGACACACTCCAGGTTGACGTACGCGAGGTCGGCGGCGGCGAGCTCCGTGACCTCGCCGAGCGGCGCGGCGACGCCGGTGCGCGTGACCACCGCGTTGGTGCGGCGCCCGAGCTGGACGTCGCCCCCGACCGCGAGGGTGGGACCGACGGCCTCGGCGGGCCGGTCCGCCAGGCGCGCGGCGGGCGTCGGGGTGGGCGCGACGGGGACCGTCGACGGTGCGTCGGAGGCGCAGGCGAGGAGCACGAGCAGCATGTCCACCGCGGCTAACCGCCCCATCGGCGAGATACCCTGCCCCGATGGCCGTGCTCGCCGAGTCCCCGCGTCCGCTCCAACGTCGCGTTCCCCGCCAGGAACGTGCGCGGATGAGCCACGACGCGATCCTCGACGCGATGGAGGAGCTGGTCGAGCAGAGCCCCGACCGCCAGGTGCCGACCACCAACCACCTCGCGGAGCGCGCGGGCGTCAGCGTCGGCACGTTGTACCAGTACTTCGACGGTCGGCGGGCCATCCTGCACGCGCTCTGCCGCCGGCACAGCGCGCAGATGCGCGAGCTGTTCGTCCGGGTGTCGGGCCCGGCCACGGGGGCGCCGGTGGCCGAGGCCGTGCCCCAGTTCATCGACGCGCTCGCCCAGGCCCACGCGATCGCCCCGCGCCTGCACATCCTGTTGGTCCGCGAGATGCTGGCCGACGGCGGCGAGCTGATGGCCGAGGTGCAGGACCCCGCGCGTGCGCTCTTGGAGACGTGGCTGCGTCGCCACGCCGCCGAGCTCCGCCCGCGCGACCTGGCCACGGCCGCGGGCCTGGTCACGATCACCGTCGAAGGCGCCATCCATCTACAGCTCCTCGACGACCCGAGACAACTCCAGGAAGAAGGGTGGCGCGGCGAGGTCGCGGACATGGTGCTCCGGTACCTGCTCCCGTGAAATCCTGAGCGCCGCCGGCCTGGGCACGAACGCTCAGGTTTGTCGGCGCCCGACTTCTCCACATGGGTCCAAGGTCTTTTCGGTGACGGACCGGGTTGGATCGGGGGGTACTCAACACGAGTAGCCGGAGCGTGCGCCGCGCAGCATCTTTGGGGGCCATGAAGACCCGCCTCTCCCCTCCCCTTCTCCTCCTCTCCGCGTGTTTCGGCACCCCCGACGACGGCGCCGGCCCGGCCTGGCTCGATCCGCAGGGCGACGGCGCCGCGGACGCCGACACCGATTCGGATACCGACACCGATTCGGACACCGACCGCGACTCGGGCGCCGATTCGGACTCCGACAGCGACGATCGGGCCCGGGACGGCGACGTCTTCACCGTGGAGCCGACGGACGCGGAGGGCCCCGGCTACCTGGTGGTCACCCTGGCCGACGTGCAGGGGGGGCCGGCGGGGCTGGAGCTCTACGTGGACGGCGACTACGGTTGGTGGCAAGGCAAGGACCTCGCGGGCCACGACCTCGTCGTGTGGGTCGCGGTCGAGCCCGGTCACACCTACCAGTTCGAGCTGGACGGCGGGGGCGACTTCCGCTGCGACCTGAGCGTCGAGCACCACGCGGTCGCCGACGCCTACGAGCCCAACGACACCCCCGAAGACGCCGCGACCGGGCGCAGCGGCCTGTCCGCGTGGTTCCACGTGCCGTTCGCGGGAGACTCCCCGTGGTCGTCGGACTACGACGACTGGTACCGAATCGCCGTCGACGGCGAGCCCCTCACCCTGCACCTCGCGGACGTCCCGGCCGACGTGACCGGCGGGCTCACGGTGTGGGACCCCGACGACCTCGAGTGGAACCTCGACTGGGCGTCCGCCCGCTACGCCGGGACCGACGTGGAGCTGGAGCTCGACCCCGAGGGCCGACGTTCGCTCCTGGTCCAGGTTCAGGGGTACGGCGCCGAAGCCTACGGGGTGGACGACGTACCGGAGAGCCTCACCCAACCGTACACCCTGACCGTGGAGTCCAAGTGAACCGCCTCGTCTGTAGTCTTCTTCTGTTGGCCACCGCGTGTACGCCGCTCCAAGGCGCGTGGGAAGGCGAGGTCAACTGCGACGGCGAAGAGCTCGAGGTGGTGATCGACCTCGAGTGGGACGGTGACGCCTACGTGGGCGAGGGGGCGCTGAACTGCACCGCCTACTGGGGCGCGCCGTGTGTGCAGAAGTTCGAGGTCAACGTCGACCCCGACCAGGGCCCGTTCGCCGGCGAGCTGGACGTCGACATCGACGACTGTCGTGCGGAGACCGAAGACGGCGAGGTGAACCTCGGATGCAGCAGCCCCGACGACGTCGAGTGGGACGGCGGCGACTCGATCGAAGGGGACTGGTCGGAGTGCGAGTTCGAGCTCGAGCGCGAATGACGACAGAGGTGGATGGCGGGCGCCCCGCGACCGTCCCGAAGCGCCGCGGGGCGGGTGGGCGCCCGGCGCCCCGTCGGGTGCTCGTCGCCCTCACGCGCCGTACCAGCGGGCGATGAGGCGGCGCTCGGCCCAGGACAAGCAGAGGCCGAGCGCGAGCGCGAGCGCACCCGCGAGCACGATGGCCGCGAAGGCCTGCTCCAGCCTCGCACTTCGGCTGGCGTAGAGCACGGTGTGGCCGAGCGTCGGCGGGCTCCCGTTGCTGCCCACGAACTCGCCCACGATGGCGCCGATCACCGCGAGCCCGGCGGCGGTGCGCAACCCGGAGAAGACCGCAGGTAACGCCGCCCATGCCCGCAGGACGAGCAGCTCCTGCGCGCGCGAGGCGCCGAGGAGACGCACGAGGTCGACCTGGTCCTGGCCGGCGGCACCGAGCCCGGTGATCGTGGCGGAGTAGACGGGGTAGAACGCGGCGATGGCCGCCGTGGCGAGCGCCACCGGCCGCCCGTAGCCGAGCCACACCACGAGGATCGGCGCGATGGCCACGATCGGGACCACCTGCACGAGCACCGCCCACGGGCGCACCGCGGCGGCCCACCCCCGGCTCGCCCACCCGACCCCCGCCGCAACCACCCCGAGCGTGGTCGCGAGCGCGAGCCCCCCCAACGCCCCGAAGGCGGTCTCGGCCAGGGCTGCGGTCAGGCGCGCCCGATCCGACCACAAGACCGCGGCGACCGCCGCTGGCGTGGGCAGCAGGAGCGGCCCGGCGCGGAGCGCCACGCCCCACCAGAGCGCGACGCCGCCGACGAGCGACACCGCCGTTCCCAGCCAGGCCGCGCGCTTCACGACTCCACCAGCGCCGCGAGCAGGCCGCCCACCGTCGCCGAATCGCGCGGCCGCGGGGCCGCGATCGGGTGGTCCGCGACGACGCGGAGCGGCGGTCCGTCCACGACCAGCACCCGATCCGCCAGCCGCGCGGCGTCGCCCACGTCGTGGGTGACCAGGACCGTGGTGCAGCCGAGCTCGGCGTGGGCGTGGAGCACCAGCCGGAGCATGTCGGCCCGCGTGACGAGGTCGAGCGCCGCGAACGGCTCGTCGAGGAGCAGCAGGCCAGGCCGCGCCACCAGCGCGCGGGCGAGCGACGCGCGCATGCGTTGGCCGCCGGAGAGCTCGGCCGGGAGCCGGTCGGCGAAGGCGGCGAGGCCGACCGAGGCCAGCGCCGCGTCGACCGCCTGCCGGCGGGTGTCGGGCTCGGCTCCCGAGAGCTCCAGGGGCAAGTCGACGTTGGCCCGCACCGAACGCCACGGGAGCAAGGTCGGGTCCTGGAACACGAACGCCGGGCGTGCCGGGCGCGCGGACACTCGACCCGACTCCAGCGCCCGCACGCCGGCGAGGACCCGCAACAACGACGACTTCCCGCACCCCGAACGCCCGAGGATGGCGGTGATGCGCCCCGGCGCCACCTCCAGGTCGAGGTCGACGAGCACGGGGACGCCGTCGGGGCGCCACGTCGCCCCCTCCAGCCTCACGGCAGAAGGAGCGCGCGCGTGGCCCCGCCGCGCAACGCGAGCGTCACCACCTCGCCGGCGGACTCCGCCCCCCGCAGCTCCATGCACATCTGCCGCGCCCGGAGCCGGACCGCGACCGGGCCGCCCAACGCGGCGTGCAGGTGGTCGGCGAGCGAAGCGCCCAGCCGCTCCTGGAGCTGCGGTTGCCGCGCGAAGTGGCGGAGGGCCCGTGCGATGGCGCCGAGGCCCGCGATGTGCGTGGTGGGGACGTAGGCCACGTCGGCCGTGCCGAAGAACGGGAGCAGGTGGTGCGCGCACAGGCTGTGGAAGGGCAGCCCCTCGAGCCGCACCTCGTCCCCCCCCGGCGGCGCCGCGAACACCTCCAACCCGGGGGCGGCCTGACCAGGCCGGAATGCTTCGAGCACCGACAAGAACCGCGAGGCGGTGTCGGCGCACTCCGGGTCGCGATCGTAGCCCAGATCGGCAAGGACGAAGGCGAAGGACTCCAGCGCGGTCGGCGGCATCGGGCGCAGGTTAACGCCGGGCCCTCGGGGAGGCTCCATGGCGGACGCAGGGGAAGGGGCGAAGGCGTTGCACGAGGCGATGACGGCTTTGCAACGCGGAGAACTTCCGCGCGTGCGCACGTTGGCGCTTCACGCCCTGGAGGGCTTCACGGCCGACAACGACCGCACCGGCGCCGCGGCGGCCCACCAGGTCGCGGCCATCGCGTGCCTGGGGCTCGGCGCGCTGGGCGACGCAATCCAGCACGTCGACGCGGGCATCGTCCTGCGCAGCAGCACGGGCGACTTCGAAGGGGTCGCTTCGTTGTGGCAGGAGCGCATGGAGCTGTGCTTGCGGGCCGGCGACCTCGGCAACGCCCGCCTGGCGGCGGAGGCGCAGGTCGCCGCGTGGCAACAGACCCCCGAGTCGGAGGGCCTCGCCCACGCCCGCCACCAGCTCGCGCAACTGTTGTTGGAGCTCGGGGAGCCCGACGCCGCCGAGGCGGTCGTCCAGGACGCGCTCGGTGCGCTCGACCCCACCGCGCACGCCCGCGCCCGCGCCGCCCTGCTCTTGTTGTACAGCAACCTGTGGCTGGCCCGGCGTGACCCCGTCCGTGCGCTCGGGCAGGCGCGCGCCGGCCTCGAGATGGCGCGCGCGGCGAAGAACCGCGCCGCGGAGATCGACGCCCTGCAGCAGTGCGGCGTGGTTCACGCCGCGGCGGAGGAGTGGGCGGCGTCGCGCCGCGCCCTGCAGGAGGCGCTGGTCGGGCGGGAGCTGCTCAAGGACCTCCCGGGACGCGCGGCGGTGCTCCGCGAGCTCGCCGCCGCCGAGCTCGCGCTCGGGCAGATCGACGACGCCATCGATCACCTCGGCTACGCGGCGCGCACGCTCGCGCAGGTGGGCAACGTCGGCGGGGAGATCGCGATGCTCCAAGCGCTCGCCGAGGCGGCCGACGGCGCCGACCGGCCGGCCGTCGCGCTCGACGCGGCCCGCGACCTCGTCGCGGCCGCCCGCCGCACG
>SXOM01000124.1 GCA_005776735.1 Pseudomonadota bacterium | reverse complement strand
AAGCTCGTGCTCGCGTTCGGGAAGGACATCCGCGTCATCATCGTGAAGTGCGCCGACCGGCTGCACAACATGCGCACGCTGCAACACCAGCGGCCCGACAAGCAGGTGCGCATCGCGCGCGAAACGCTCGACATCTACGCACCGCTCACGCACCGCCTGGGCCTCGAGCTGATGAAGCGCGAGCTCGAGGACCTGTGCTTCCGCTACCTGCACCCCGAAGCCTACGCCGAGCTCGAGGCCGCCATCCAGCTCGACGAAGCCCAGCGCGAGTCCTACGTCACCGCCACACGCCAGCTCATCGAGGAGACGCTCCACTCCCGCGGGATGGAGTGCAAGGTGAGCGGTCGGGTGAAGCACCTGTACAGCATCTGGAAGAAGCTGCAGCGCACCGGGAAGGACCTCACCGAGCTCTACGATCTGTTGGCGTTCCGGGTCATCGTCCCGGAGCGCGACACCTGCTACGTCGCGCTCGGCTTCATCCACGCCGCCTTCCTGCCCGTCGCCACGCGCATGAAGGACTACATCGCGATGCCCAAGTCCAACGGCTACCAGTCGTTGCACACCACCGTGGTCGGGCCCGACGGCCGCGAGATCGAGATCCAGTTCCGCACCGAGGCGATGGATCGTGTGGCGGACACCGGCATCGCGGCGCACTGGCGCTACAAGAACGGGCGCCTGAGCGTGTCCAACGCAGAGCTCGCCGAACTCGCGCGGCTGCGCGGCTTCATCCAGATGGCCCGCGAGATCGAGGACCCGGCCGACTTCATGGAGGCGGCGCGGTCCGACCTGAGCGCGTCGATCCACGTGTTCACGCCGCGGAAGGACGTGATCCTGCTCCCCGAGGGGTCCAGCGCGCTCGACTTCGCCTACCACGTGCACACCGAGGTCGGGAACCACGCCGTCGGCGTCAAGGTCAACGGCCGCCTCGTCCCGTTCCGCACACTCGTCAAGACAGGCGACACGGTCGAGGTCATGACGCGGGGCGAGGCTCGTCCTTCCCGCGAGTGGCTGGAATGGGCGCACAGCCATCGTGCGCTCGAGAAGATCCGAAAGTCGCTGCGCGAGAGCCTGTCCGAGAAGGCGGTCGAGCTCGGGCGCGAGATCCTCGAGAACGCACTCCGCAAGTCCGGGAGCAGCCTCAAGAAGGTGTCCGCCGACAAGGAGGCGATGCAGCGCCTCACCGACGCCGGCTTCAAGGACCTGGACCAGCTCGCCGAGCGGCTCGTCGCGGGCAACCCGAGCCCCACCGAAGCGCTGCGCATCCTCGTGCCCCAGCCCGAGGCCCCGCCGGCGCCCCCCTCGGCGTTCCAGGCGCTCATCCAGCGTGTCCGCAAGCAGACCGACAACACGATCATCGTGAGCGGCGAGAGTGACATCCTGGTCGACTACGCCCGCTGTTGCCGGCCGATGAAGGGCGAGCCGATCGTCGGCTACATCACCCGCGGCCGCGGCCTCTCGGTGCACAAGGCCGAGTGTGCGAGTGTCAAGGGGCTCGACGCCGACCGCCTGCTCCAGGTCAGTTGGGACGCCCAGTCCAAGACCCTCCACCAGGGGCTCTTGCGCTTGGTGCTCGAGGACCGGCCCGGCATGCTCGCCGCGATCACCGGCGTCTGCAGCACCGCCAAGATCAACCTGTGGAAGGCCGACGTCCGCCAGGACGAGGACGACCGCGCGGTGTGCGACCTGGGCGTGAGCGTGCACGACGTCGGCGAGCTCGACGGCCTGGTCAAGCGCCTGCGGAGCGTGCGCGGCGTGGTCGCAGTGGAGCGCGCGGCGAGCTGAACCGCGGCTAGTGGCCGCCCGGCATCCCCACGTGGTCGGCCGCTTCGGGGCGGGTGTCGGTGCGAAGCCAGGCCTCGTCCCCGACCTCGACCCGCTCGATGGCGACACCGCGCGTGACGTGATGCCCGTGACCGGCGACCGGGATGAGCGAGTGCCCACCGGCGAGCCAGGACAACGCCGTTTCGCGGTCGATCACCCGCTCGGCCACACCGTGCATCTTGACGCGCAGGGTACGCACCCGCCCGTCGGCCTGCTCCACCGCACTCACCAGGATGTCCGCCATCGGTAGTTCCTCGCCGGGCCGCTTATGCCCGAGGTTCACGGGTTGCCAGCGCCCGTCCGGATCCGTCTCGCGCTCCGCCGGAACGGGCGCTCCCGGATAGGGCCGGACATGCTCTCGATGCTGCTGACGGCCTGCGTCCACTCCGGCGGGAAGCTGCCCACCGCCCAACCGCGGGTGCCACGCCTGCAGTCCGCCCACTACGAGCGCGTCGAGATCGCGCCCCGCGACCCGCTGGTCGCCCGCGTCTACGACGGCGTGCTCGACGAAGCGCTGGCGGGTGCCGCCGGCGCGGTCGCGATCGGGCTGGCCGCCGGGCGGCCGGTCGGCGCCCCCGAGGTGCGCTGGCGCGCGGTGCTGGCGGGGTACCCGTGGCCGGTCGCGGTCGCCCGGGTGGCGGTGGTCGAGCAGGACGCGGTGGCACAAGACCTGGTCGACGCCGCCGTCGCGGCCCGAGGCCACGACGTGGGCCTGGTCCGCGCCCGGGGCGAGCACGGCGACCACTGGGTGCTCCTCGTCGGCGGCCGGCGCGGGGAGCTGCCCCAGGTGCCGAGGGAGCCGGTCCCCGGACAGGAGCTCGCGCTCCCGGGCTTCGCGTGGAGCGCCGTGGCGCCGAGCGGCGCGGCGCTGACCGGGCAAGACCGCCTGACGGTGTCGATGCCCGGGGAGTGGCTCGTCCAACTGCGGGACAGTCAGGGCATCGTGACCACGTTTCCGCTCTACGCCGGACGTACCACCCCCCAGGGGCCACCGTTCCGGAGTGGGCTCGGCGCCGAGGTGGCGGGCGACCTGGACGAGGAGCTGTTGTGGCAACTCGACGCGCTGGACGGGTGGTACGAGCGCAGCGCGGCCGAGCGCGACCTCGCGCTCGACGCCGTCGCCCGCGGCCGCCTGCGCTCGTTCCTGGCAGGCCAGGCCTTGCCGCCGGCGGGACAACAACTCGCCGCCGCGGGCTACTTCGAGGGCACCGCGGGGGAGTGTCGCGCCGCGAGCGTGTCCGACTGCCTGGACGCGATGTGGTGGTCGCAGAGCGGCCATGCTGCGCTCGCGGGGGCGTGGGGCACGGTGGGCATGGCCGTGACGCCCACGGCCGAGGGCGTCGCGATCTCCGTGGCGGTCGCCGACCGCGAGTAGGCGGCGGGCGTGCGCGGGGGGCGCGGCGCGGCAAGCGGCCGCCCCCTGGCCCGGAGCCCCCCCGTGCTTATCCCGTCGCGATGGACCGCCCCCCGTTTCCCCCCGTCCCCCGCCTCGGCGACCGTGCACGCGAGCTGCTTCGCCTGCGCCACTTCAGCCCGCGCACCGAGGAGGCCTACGTGGCGTGGATGAGGCGCTTCTACGAGTTCAGCGGACGGCGGCCGCCGGCACAATTGGGCGAGGCCGAGGTGACCGCGTTCCTCACGCACCTCGCGGTGACCGAGCGGGTGGCGGCCTCCACGCAGAATCAGGCCGTCGCGGCGATTCTCTTCTTGTATCGTGAGGTTCTCGGCGTCGATTTGCCGTGGCTGGACGAGGTGGTGCGTGCAAAGCGGCCCGCACGCCTTCCCGTGGTGCTTTCCCGAAGCGAGGTGGCCTCGGTGCTGCGGGAGCTCAGCGGACCGCCCAAGCTGATGGCCAGCCTGCTCTACGGCACCGGCATGCGGCTGATGGAGGTGTGCCGCCTCCGCGTGAAGGACGTGGACTTCGAGCGTCAGACGTTGTTCATCCGCGAGGGCAAGGGCGCAAAGGACCGACAGGCCCTCCTCCCGGTCCGCCTTCGTGAGGCCCTGCAGGAGCAGCTCGCGGCCTCGCGAGCCCTCCACAAGGCCGACCTCGACGCCGGGGCGGGCTGGGTCGAGTTGCCCGACGCGCTCGATCGCAAGTACCCCGACGCCGGCCGGAGCTGGCCTTGGCAATGGGTCTTCCCCGCCACCCGCACCTACCTCCACGCCCCGACCGGCCAGAGGCGAAGGCACCACCTCCACGAAACCGTCCTCCAGGACGCCGTCCACCGCGCCGTCCGAGCGGCGGACATCCCCAAGCGCGCCTCCTGCCACACGTTTCGCCACTCCTTCGCCACCCACCTCCTCGAAGACGGCTACGACATCCGCACCCTTCAGGAGCTCCTCGGCCACGCCGACGTCTCCACCACCATGATCTACACCCACATCCTCGATCGCGGCCCGCTCGGTGTCCAGAGCCCCATCGACCGCCTGTTCGTGAAGGAACCGCAGCAGGCGCCGGGGTGGCTCCGCGCGGTAGAACGCGCGGTGCTACCCGGACCGGCCTAATTCAGCTCACGGACCGTGGGTGCGCCGTGATTTCAGGGGGTTGTGCGGCGCCGCGCCCGCGCGATCGGGGGTGGGCTGGGCGAGGGGGGTGGGGATAGGCGGACCTGGAGAATTGGCGTT
>SXOM01000123.1 GCA_005776735.1 Pseudomonadota bacterium | reverse complement strand
GTCGGTGACGCGAGGCTCTCCGTCTCCGCGGCCATCGCGGCCATTCCGCCGACCAGGATGATGCCGGAGATCGCGTTCGTGACGCTCATCAGCGGGGTGTGGAGGGCTGGCGTGACCTTCCAGACCACCTGGTAGCCCACGAAGCACGCGAGCACGAAGACCGTGAGATGTTGGACGAACTCATCCATCAGCGTTCCCTCCCTTCATGCCGTCCACCCGCGCCTGGCCCTGGTGCATGAGCACCACCGGACCCGTGATCTCGTCGGCGAGGTCGAGCTTGAAGCCCTCCTTGCCGTGCATGTGGTTCAACAACGTCAGCACCGTGCGCGCGTACAGGCGGCTCGCGTCGAACGGCATGCGCCCTGCCAGGTTGGTGTAGCCGAGCACCCACACCCCGTTGTGCTGCACCGCCGCGCCGCGCTCGGTGAGCGCGCAGTTGCCGCCGCCCTCGACGGCGAGGTCGACCACGACGCTGCCGGGCTTCATGCCGAGCACCGTCTCCGCTTCGATGAGCCGCGGCGCGGTCTTGCCGCCCACGAGCGCGGTCGTGATGATGATGTCGCTCTGCACGCCGGTCTCGTGGAGGAGCTTCTTGATCTTCTCCGTCTGCTCGGCGGTGGCGGCCTTGGCATACCCGCCCTTGTCTTCGGCCCCGGCGTCGAGCTCGAGCTGCAAGAACTCGCCGCCGACGCTCTTGACCTGGTCCTTGACCGCGGGCCGCGTGTCGAACGCCTTGACCACCGCGCCGAGGCGCTTGGCGGTGGCGATGGCGCTGAGCCCGGCCACCCCTGCCCCGACCACGAGCACCTGCGCCGGCGGGATGCGGCCGGCGGCCGTCATCAGCAGGGGGAGGTACCGCGGGAACAGGTTCGCGGCCTCGAGCACCGCGCGGTACCCGGCGATGTTCGCCATCGCGGACAACGCGTCCATCGACTGCGCGCGCGAGATGCGCGGCACCGCCTCCATGGCCAGGACGGTCGCCTTCTTCTCGGCGAGGATGCGGTTGAGCTCCGGGTCGTCGCCCGGGTACACGAACGAGAGCACCATCGCCCCGGGGGCGAGGCGCTCCGCCTCGTGGCCCTCGCCGCGCGGCAGGGGCCGCTGCACCTTGAGCACCAGCTCGGCCTGCCAGGCGCCGTCGCCGTCGACGAGGCTCGCGCCCGCGGCAGCGTAGTCGGCGTCCATGATCGAGCTCGCCACGCCGGCCCCGCGCTCGACCAGCACCTCGTGCCCCTTGTCCCGCAGCTTGCGAACCGTCTCGGGGGTCGCCGCGACCCGGCGCTCGTCGCCGCGCGTCTCCCGCACCACTCCAATGCGCATGTGCTCGTCTCCGGCCGCCGCAAGTATCCCGAAATACCGTTGGGCGGCGCGCCGGGACCGTCCGGAGATCGACAACTCCGCCGCGCGCCGCGCGACCCCGCGAGCGCCCGCCGCGCGCCGCGCGGTTACTCCCGGGCGATGCTCCTCCTCGCCACCCTGTTGGTCGCCTGCGACTCCGACACCGCCGACACCGCCGACACCTCGTCCGCCGGCGGTTGCCAGGCCGGCCCGAGCATCGAGATCACCTCGCCGGCGTCTTCCTCCGAGCTGCCGATCGGGGTGCCCGTGGCCCTCGAGATGGAGGTCAGCTCCGAGGTCGACGAGCTCACCGATCTGCGCCTGTTGTGGAACGTGTTCAAGGACGGCGCGTCCGACGACGAGAACCTCGGCGTGCACCCGAGCGAGACGTGGACGCCCGACGAAGCGGGCATCTGGACCATCCGCGCCCAGGTCGAGGACACCTGCACCGACGAGCTGGCCATGCAGCCGGTCCAGGACTCGGTGCGGGTCGAGGTCGTGGAGTAGCCCCGCCCGATGGACGTCGTCTTCCTCTCCCCCAACTACCCGCCCGAGATGCAGCAGTTCACGCGCGGGCTGCACGGCGTCGGCGCACGCGTACACGGGGTCGGCGACACGCCGGTGCACGAGGTCGCGCCCGAGGTGCGCCAACATCTCACCAGCTACCTGCACGTGCCGGCCATGGGCGACCTCCCCGACGTGCGGCGCCGCATCCTGTCGTGGCTCGGCGGCCGGCGTCCCGCGCGGCTCGAAGCGTTGTGGGAGCCGGTCACGCTGCTCGCGGCCGAGCTCCGCGAAGAGCTGGGGCTCGGCGGCATGTCGCCCGACACCGTGCGGGGCTTCCGCGACAAGCCGCTGATGCGCGCCCGCGTCGAGCGGGCCGGGCTGCGCATCCCGCTCACCGTCCGGGTGCGCACCGTGGCCGAAGCGCGCGAAGCGCTGCACCGGGTCGGGTTCCCCGCGATCCTCAAGCCGGTCGACGGGGCGGGCAGCGCCGACACCCACCGCGTCGATGACGAGGCCGCGTTCGAAGCGGCGATCGCCACGATGCGTCACGTGCCGGAGGCCACGGTCGAGGAGTTCGTCGAGGGCGAGGAGCACACCTACGAGACGTTGTGCGTCGACGGGAAGGTCGTCTACGAGAGCGTGTGCCGGTACGAACCCGGCGTGCTCGTGGCGCGTCGGAACGAGTGGATCAGCCCCATCATCCATGCGCTCCGCTCGCCGTACGGGCTGGCCGAGGCCGGGGGCGTCGCGCTCGGGCGCGCGGCTGTGTCCGCGCTCGGCATGGGCACCGGCATCACGCACCTCGAGTGGTTCCGCAAGCCCGACGGCACCGCGATCTTCGGCGAGATCGCGTGTCGTCCGCCCGGGGCCAACATGGTCGACCTGATGAACTACGCGGACGACCAGGACCTGTACGCCGACTGGGCGGCCGCGATCGTCCACGGGAAGATCCCCCCGCGCCCGGCGCGGCCCTGGTCGGCCGCGATCGTCTTCAAGCGGGCGCAGGGCGCGGGGCGCATCCGCCAGATCGACGGCCTCGAAAAGTTCCTCGCCCGCCACGGCCGCTGGGTGGCACGCGCCGACCTGTTGCCGATCGGCGCGCACCGCCGCGACTGGACGCAGACCTTCCTGGCCGACGGCAACCTGGTGATCCGCCACCCCGACGACGACACGTGCCTCGCGATGGCCCGCGAGGCGGCCGCGACGATCCGGATGGTCGCGGGGTGAGGTGAGGGTCGAGCGTCACCCCTTCGTCGGGTCGTCCCAGGGGATGCCGCCGCGCGCCCCGAGGCTCACCAGATCTCCGGGTGGTCGCCGGGGAGGAGGAAGTTGGGGAGGATCCAGGTGCGGCCCTGGTGCTGGGCGGTATCGGTGGCGTGCTGGTCCTGGACCAGGAGCTCGGGAGCTCCGTCCTGGTCGAGGTCACTGACGAGCCATCCGATGGGCTCCTCCCCTGGCGAGGCCACCGTGAGTCCGAGGCTGGCCATATCTTCCCAGCCCACGGTTCCGGTGAGGCCGTGCCAGCGTGTGCTCGGTACGAGGACCTCACCAGACGTCCCATTGGCGGACAGCTCGCCAAGGCCATCGCCATCGAAGTCGGCGAAGGCCGTCACCCCCGAAAATTCTCGCGCATCCCCACACACACGAAACGCGGCCTCCGCGCTCCACCCGTCGGCGAGCAGCCGGTCGGACGACACGAGGCTGGCGCAGATCTCGGCGTCGTTGGTGGCATACTCGCGCCGGGTCTGGGCGAGGACCTCCTCGAGCCCGTCGCCGTCCACGTCGCCCGGAGAGTTGGAGCGGTCCACTCTCCATTCAATATCCTCGGCGGTGTAGTCGATCCCATCGTCGGGCATGAGCTCGAACACGTCCTCGAGGTGCGCGCCATCGGCGCCGGCCACGTCGGGGCCGGTGGCGAAGGCACCCCCATTGCGGAGCGCGCACGAGGCGGTGAGGTCGCGCAGCCCATCGCCGTCGTAGTCGGGGATCACGTTGGGCGAGTTGCCCCACTTCCCCCAATTGGTGGAGTCCCCGGGCCAGCCGACCTCCGGGTCCGGGTCGGCGAGGGTGAGGGTCACCTCGTCGGCCACCTCGAGGTCGCCAGCGAGGCCGGCACGCCCCCGGATGAAGTAGAACTTCCGGTACTCGTCGCCGACGCTGTTGCCGGTCTGCTCCACCACCGCGTCGGCGTACCCGTCGCCGTCGAGGTCCGAGCCCCCGCCGGTGAGGTAGGCGAAGCCCGCGGCGTGGTTGTCCTCGTACCAGGTCACCGCCGGCGCTTCGCCGAGCCACTGCGGCTCGGACGTCCAGCTCTCGTCGGGCCCGCGCACCAGGAACAGGCGCCCCACGTTGAAGTCGCCGATGGTCCACAACCACACGTCGGTGTACCCGTCGCCGTCTACGTCGCCCGCATCGATCGCCCCTTTCGGGCGGGTGTCGTCGTCGCCCACCCAGGTGGCCGCGGCCTGGTCGAGCACGTTCACCGTGCCGTCGGGGATGCCCGGCTTCAGGACCGTGACCGCGTACATCCCGTCGAGGATGGGGCCCGACTCCGGCTGGAACCACCCGGTGTACACGAAGCTCCGGGCTGGCAGCGCCGGGTCGAACTCGGTGCGGAAGACGACAGACGCCGCGCTGAACCCCACCCCGAGGAACTGCGGGTCGTGGTCATCGAGAACGACCCCGTCGCGACACATCGCCTCCTCGGCCACCACCCCATCGCAGTCCTGGTCGGTGCCGTCGCAGCGCTCGGTGGCGTCGGGGTGCGTGTGCCAGTCGTCGTCGGCACAGTCGTCGCCGCCGTACGACACGTCGGTGTACCCGTCCGCGTCGTCGTCCGGCCCGTCCACCGGGCCGGTGTCGGTGGTGTCGCTCGTGTCGCCGGTGTCCCCGACCGGGCCGGTGTCGGCGGTGTCGCCGGTGTCCCCGCTGTCGGCCACGACCGGGCCGCCCGAGCCGGGGGGGGACAGCTCCGCGTCCGGGGCGACGGCGCAGGCGAGGAGGAGGGCTACCACGTGAGGTAGCCCCGCCAGGCGCCGGACCCCTCGGTGGCGTACAGGATCTGCGG
>SXOM01000122.1 GCA_005776735.1 Pseudomonadota bacterium | reverse complement strand
TCGTCGATCTCACGGACCTCAACGCGCTAGTGGGCATACTCACACAGCAAACTTCCTACCGTGAATGGCTAGACAAGAATGGAGATGGCTTCGTCGACCTAACCGATTTGAACTCCTTCATGGTCGGCGCGCAGGAGCCGCGCTTCGTGCGCGCTCGGCCGCAGCACCTTCCACACGAGCGCCCCGAAGTCGAAGGCCTCCTCCGCGGTGGGCGCGATGTGGGCGCCCGCGCGGATGTACTCGTCGTCGGAGAAGCCGCTGGCCGCCCCCGCCGCCTGCTCCACCCGAACCTCGTGTCCCGCCGCGACGAGGGCACGCACCGCGCTCGGCGAGGCCGCCACCCGCCCTTCGCCTTCGAAGGTCTCCCGAACGATCGCGACGCGCATGACCCCTACTCCTGCTTTCCCTGGTTCTGGCTCTTCTGGCGCACCATCTTCTCGGCCATGCCGAACAGCACGCTCGACACGTTGCGGTTGCGCGCGAGGGTCTCGAGGTCGCGCTTCTGGAGTTGGCTCACGATGGCCACCGCCACGCTCACGGGCGTCCGGGGGTTGTTCACCAGCGCCACCTTGACCGGGTACTTCCGCATGAACTCCCGGTTGGCGCTCAGCTCGCGCAAGACGTCCATCGCGAGGTTGCGGTTGCCCGCGGCGTTGAGCGCTTCGTTGTCGGTCATGCGCCCGGACTTGACCACCGCCAGCGCGACCTGCTTGTTGCGGTCGCGCAACAGGATGCTGCGCGACTCCTTGTTGCCCAGGTAGGCGAGCTTGATCTTCTTGCCCGGCGGCATCGCCGCGATGCGCTTCTCGATGCTGATGCGCACCTCGGGTGCGCTGTCGCCCTGGCCTTCGTCGAGCAGGTCGAGCGAGAAGTCGTCCTCGCTCTTGAAGTTGAACTGGAACGCAGGGGCCGCGCCGGGGGCCGCCTTGGGCGCGAGCTTGTCCAGGTCGAACATGACGAGCTTCTGCCGCGCCTGGAGCACCGGCGACGGTTTGCCGGTGAGCGCCGCCTCGATCTCGGCGTCGAGGTCGAACGCCGCCTCGGGCTCCTCGGCCGGCGCCGAGGTCGCGACGGGTGCACCGAGGCCGCGGACCGCGGGGAGCGTCGGCAGCGCGTGCTCCATGCGCAAGAACGACGTGCCGCGCTCGATCGCAGCGGCGCCGGTGTTGGGGTTCTGGTGGAGCGCGACGAGCACGTCGGGGCAGATGAGCAGCCGCTCGTGGTCGTCGCACATCGCCTCGGCCAAGAGCGGCGTGGCCCGCGCGGCGATGAGGATGGCAGTGCGGTCGTTGAGGTTGCGGTGGTGCGCGATCTCCGCGTCGATGCGTGGATCGGGGCGGTACTCTGCGAGGAACTCGAGCACCTTGGAGTGGGTGCGGGAGCTCAGCGCCCCGGTGACGTCCGGCAGGTTGCGCAGGGTGCTCACGGCGGCGTCGCGGAGGGACGGGTCGCCGGTGGCAGCGCACACGTAGAGCGCCGCGAGCTGCACGTCCGCCGGGGCGGGCAACTGCCCCCGTGCGGCCTGCATCCGCCCGGCCGCCGGCGCGTCGGCCGCGAGCTGGGCGCGGAACGCGTGGGGGATGCCCAACTTCTCCCAGGGGATGTCCATCATTTCGAGAGCTCCCATGCGCGGCGCAGGCCGCGGAGTGTCAAGGCGGGGTCGACCGCGTCGATGGTGGTGCACAGCGGCGCGAACCGCGCGGCCAGGCCCCCGGTGGCGACGCACCACGCCGCCCCGCCGAGCTCGCCGCGCAAGCGCGTGACCAGCCCGTCGACCAACGCGGCGTAACCGAGGACGGCCCCCGATTGCATCGCCTCGACGGTGTCGCGCCCGATCGCCCGCGCAGGCGTCTCGAGCGGCACCGCAGGCAGCCGCGCCGTGCCGGCGACCAGGGCATCCAACGCGGTCCCGGCGCCGGGCGCGATCGCCCCGCCGACGAACGCCCCCGCGCCGTCGACCACGTCGAAGGTGGTGGCGGTGCCGAGGTCGACCGCGATGAGCGGCGCCGCGTGCAACGACAGCGCCCCCAGCGCGTTGATCACGCGGTCGGGGCCCACCGCGGCGGGCTGCCGGACGCGCACCCGCAGCCCGGGGAGGTTCGTGCCGTCGTAGACGCGGAGCTCGACGTCGAGGGCGTGGGCGACGTCGGCCCAGCGCGCGATGGCGGTCGGGACGACGCTCGCGAGCGCGACCCCCTCGACCACCCCGCCGCCCGCCTCGGCGACACGGTCCTTGGCCCACGCCGCCCAGTCGCGCGCCCCGCCGGTCGCCGCACGTTCTCCGCGCACCAGCGCGCCGTCGCGCCAGAGCCCGAGCTCGGTCTTGGTGTTGCCGACGTCGACGGTGAGCAGCATCGGGGAAGGTCTATCCGCCCACACGTGCGGGGCGCGGCGGACCCTGCCGCCGTCGGGACGGTCGCGGCGCCCCGCCCACCCGGCGCCGGGGCCCGATGTTACCGGGGCGCGTGTTCGACGACGTCACCCGGAAGATGTTGCCGTCCGCGCGCGTGGCGGTGGTCCACCTGTTCCGCCACGGCGAGGTGCAGACCGGGTCGGCGCGGGTGTGCCGAGGCGTGTCGGATGTGCCGCTCTCGGCGCGCGGCACGACGCAAAGCTCGGCGGTGGCAGCCCGGTTTCTGCGGGAGCACGGCGCCCCGGACCGGGTGCTGAGCTCCGACCTGTCCCGCTGTCGGGCGATGGCCGAGGCGTTCGGTGCGCCGGTCGAGCTCCTGCCCGGACTCCGCGAGCAGGACATGGGCGCCTGGGAAGGACGAACCTGGGAATCGCTGAGCATCGACGACCCGGACGCGGTCCACGCCTATTGGAACGACTACGCGCGGGCGCGCCCCACCGGCGGCGAGAGTTGGGAGGAGGCGGCCGCGCGCGTGGGGGCGGCGTGGGCGGCGTTGGGGCCGCTCGAGGGCCGCATCGTGGTGTGCACCCACGTCGGGCCGGTCCGGGCGCTCTTGTGTGCGTGGCTCGGCCTGGAGTTCGACCAGGCCCTCCGCTTCGCGCCCGCCTACGCGAGCGAAGCGCGGGTGCTCCTCGCCGAGGCCGGCGCGGTGGTCGAGCAGTTCGGTCGTCCGCCCGATCCTTGATACACCGCGGGGATGGCCAAGCCCACCCCACCCGTCAGCGACACCGATCGTGCCTTGCTCGAAGCGGCGTTCTCGGGCGTGCAACGCCTGGGGGCCCCCCCGCCCCGCCCCGCGCCCCCCAAGGCGGCGCCGGCACCCCGACCGGC
Source organism: Pseudomonadota bacterium (assembly GCA_005776735.1). Classification (GTDB taxonomy): domain Bacteria; phylum Myxococcota_A; class UBA796; order UBA796; family SXON01; genus SXON01. The sequence goes on along the minus strand of SXOM01000122.1, from coordinate 349 downwards.
GGCTCCCGGCCTGGCGCCCACCGCACCCCCACCTGCCGCCGCAGCGCCCGCCGCGCCCGACGAGCGCGACCTGCTCCAGCAAGCGATGCACGGCGTACAACGGATGGACAGCCGCCAGACCGGTCAGTCCGCGGCGCCCCGGCCCGCGCCCACCCCGCCGCCGCGCACCGCCGGGCTCAGCACTCCCTCGCCCGAGCTGCTCGCCCACCTCAACGCCGAAAACGCGGCGCTGACCGCGCGCGTGGCGGTCCTGGAGCGCCGGTGCGCCACCCTGGAGAGCCAGGTCGCCGCGGCGGGAGCCGGCGCCAAGGAGTCCGACGTGCGCCTCGCGGTGGCGGCGGCCGACGCC
>SXOM01000121.1 GCA_005776735.1 Pseudomonadota bacterium | reverse complement strand
GGCCGAGCCGTCCACGTGCGCGTTCGCGACCCCGCCGCTGGAGGGGCTCGCCGCCGCGACGGGGCCCGGCTGGGCCTTGCCGGCGCGCGTCGCGGCCGACCAGGCGCCCCTCCCCGCCGAGACGATGGTGGTGCTCGCGCGCGCCGAGGGCGCCGCCGACAGCGAGCTGCTCGTCGTCGCCTGCGAAGCGTGGAGCGGCACGGCCCGCGTCCCCGGGAGCCGGCAGTGGCTCGTGCACCGGGACGCCGCCGGCGCGACGGTGTGGAGCGCGCGCGTGGGCCGGGTCGAAGCCGACGGCGTGGAGTGGTGGGAGCGCGTGCGGGTGGGCTGGTCGGCCGATCTGCTCGGCGCCGTCGAGCTTTCGGGGCGCTACGAGGACCGCTCGCCCGCCGGCGCCGTGTGGGGTTCGGCGACCGCGTACGTTGCGCCGGGCCCCGACGCTGCGCTGGCCCCCGACCCTGCGTGCCCCTTCCAACGCCCGTTCCGCGCCGACACCTCCCGGCGGCTCCTCGTCCTCGACGATGTGCGCGTCGCGGCGACCGCGACCGAGCCGCGCGAGGCCCGCCTGCGCATGACGCTCACCGCCGACGCGAGCCAACGCATCGACGAGCGGTGGAATTGGCCAAAGGGAACCCCGGTCTTCGGCGAAGTGGTCGCCCAGCCCAAGGAAGAGTCCTTCAGCCGCCGCGTGGAGTGGAAGGGCGAAGCGGGCGGCTTCGTGCACGTGTGTCCGAGCTCCATGCCGCCCGGTTCGGTGCGATCGGGCTAGTCGGGGCGGCGCGGCGCGACCGGGCCGGGCCTCGACAGGGTCCGGCCCGCGCCGCGCTCCGGCGGACACGGACCTGGGCCGGTGCAGCCAATTCCGCTCGAAGTGCGACGCCCGCGACCCGGGTCGCCGCGTCGTGCCCGGCCCGTCAGCGCTCCAGCCAGCGCGTCGAGAAGATCTCGTCGGACAACGCCACGGTGAAGGTGACCTTCTCGAAGTGGATCTCGGTGGTGCTCCCCTTCTGGAGCTGGTCGGCGACCACCATGCGCATCGGGAACTCCCGGCCTTCGATGGTCTGCACCTCGGTCATCGTCCACGTCTTCAGCAACATGCCGGACAACGCGTAGAGCTCCTGCTTGGACGGGACGAAGTTGGCCTGGTCGACCCAGACCAGGCGCCTCGGGTAGCTGATGGTGGTGTCCTTGGCCTTGAGCTCGAGCTTGTAGACCTTCCGCCCGTCGAGGACCTCCTCGCCGAGCACGGTGGGGACGTAGTCCTCGCGCCACTTGGACCACTCCATCAGGTCTTCGTAGGACATGTCGGAGCCCATCAGGCCCTGGCGCAACATGTGGCCCGAGATCTTCTGGGTCTTCTCGACGCTCGGCATGAACATCCACAGGTCGTCGGACTTCTTGAGCATCTTGGTGCCCTTGTCGCGCGCCGGCTCCAGGTACTCCATCGCCATCTCTTCCTGGCCCCGCCCGTAGCTGTGCATCTTGTAGGTCTTGGCGCGGCCCGACTTGGTCACCGACATGCTCAACCACGACTCCCGGGCCTCGTAGGTAAGGTTCTTGTCGATCTTCGCGAGCACCTCGTCGCCGGTGATGGCGTGGGCGAGGCCGGGTGCCCAGAGCGCGAGGGTGAGGGCGGCGGTGCGGAGGAGGTTCACGGGGACTCCAGGGCTAACGGCGGTGGCGCATCGCTTCGACCGGCTGGATCTGCGCAGCGCGGAGCGCCGGCAGGATGCCGCCCACCAGGGCCATGACCAGGCCGAGGAGGAACGCGGTCGCGAGGATCTGCGGGTTGGGGTTGGGGTAGATGGTCTCGTGGATGGGCAACGACGCCGGGAGCTTGGACGCCCCTTCACCCAGGTTGATTCCGACGTGTCCGAGCAATGACGCAACGGTACCGCCGAGCGCGACGCCGACGGTGCCCCCGAGCACCGCGATCGCGACGGCCTCGACGAAGAAGAGCGTGCCGGTCTGCCAGGTGCGCAGCCCGAACGCCCGGAGGACGCCGATCTCGGCGGTGCGCTCCAGCACCGACATCAACATCGTGTTGAGCACCCCGAGGCCGGTGATGAAGACGATGATCGAAGCGACGATCATGCGCACGGCGCCGAAGAACGAAGCGAGCGTGGCGTAGGGCTCCCGCTCGTCCCAGGCCTGCACCTGGAGGCCGGCAAACGCCGGGAGCGCGCGCAGCGCCGCCGCCGCCTCCCGGCCGTCGTCGTGGTCGTCGAGCTGGATCAGGATCTCGGTGGCGCCGGCGGGGATGTCCGCCATCCACCGGGCCTTGTCGAGCGACACGTAGAGCTGCCGGTTCTGGGCGCCGCTCCCGAGGTCGAGGATGCCGGAGAGCCGCAGCGTGAGCGGGGACGGCGACCCGTCCTGCGTCTGGCCGAGCACGGTGAGCTCGGTGCCGACCTCGGCGCCGACCTCGTCGGCGAAGTCTTTGCCCACCACCGCTTCGTCCTCGGTCGCGGGCAGCGCTCCGGCGACGAGGTAGTCGCCGAGGTGCAGCACGTCGGCGTAGAAGCCGGCCGGCGCGCCGTGCAGGAGCACGAACGACTCGCCGAGCTCGCGGTCGGCCCGCGCCGCCACCACGCCCATCGCGATGTGCGGGGTGACCGCCACCACGCCGGGCCGGCCTTCGGCCGCCGCGACGAGCGCCGCCGTCTCGGGGAGGTTCTCGGCGAGGGGGAAGAGCTGCTCGCGGCGGGCGTAGTCCGGGTCGACCACCCGGACGTGGCCCGCGGCCGACGCCGCGCGCGCGAGCGCCTGGAAGATGAGGCCGTTGACCATCGACAGCGCCAGCGTCAACAGCGCGGTGCCCGCGGTGACGGTGAGCACCGTGAGCGCGGTGCGGCGCCGGTTGCGCCCGAGGTTTCGCCACGCCAGGGAGAGGAGGAGCTGCATCAGTCGGCCCGCACGGCGTCGGCCGGGACGATCGACGACGCGTACCGGGCCGGCCACACCGACGCCAGCACCGCGATGGTGGGGCCCAGGCCCAACGCGAGCAGCGTGTGGCTCAGGTCGAACCGGGTGTACAAGGTCGTGCCCATGTTCATGCTCCCTCCGAGCGCACCGACGATGGCGGAGGCGTCGATGCCCTCGGCCTGCCAGTGCAGGACCAACGCGCTCCCCAAGATGGCCCCGAGGACCGAGGCCGCCGAGCCCATCGCGAGGCCCTCGAACAGGAAGAGCGCGCGGACGTGGCGGCGCGGCATGCCGAGCGCCAGCAGCGTGCCGACCTCGCGCACGCGCTCGAGGGTCGCCATGATCACGGTGTTGGCGATGCCCAGCGCGGCGATGAGCATGATCATCGTGACCACGATGGTGAGGGCGCGGCGGCGCACCTTGTTGAGCGAG
>SXOM01000120.1 GCA_005776735.1 Pseudomonadota bacterium | reverse complement strand
CCGCCACGTCGCCGCGCGGCGCGATGGCCACGCTCGTCGGGTAGCTGCGCACGATCTCGGAGCCCACGCCGACCGGCGAGCGGCCGGCGAGGAAGACGGCGCGCGGTTCGTCGTCGACCTGGCCGGCCGCGTCGAGCTCGCCGACGACCAGCGCCGGATTGAAGCGGCTCACGACGAGGGTGTTGGTGGAGGCGTACCCGCCGGCGCTGGACACCCCGGAATCGGCCGGGTCGTCGGCCGGGGTGAGGTTGTCGACGTACAGGGCCGGCACGCCGAGCGTGCGGCCGTCGGCGGAGATCCACGGGTCGCCGGTGAGCCGGCGGGTGAGGTGCTCGACCCCGTCGGACCCCGCGCCGATCGGCTCGGGCAACGCCACCGTGTCGGCGGTGTTGGCGTCGAGGTCGACGCGGGTGAGGCGGCCGCCCATCGCGCTGGCCACGAAGAGCGCCGCGCCCGACGGGTGCAGCGCCAGCCAGCTCGGCTGCCCCGCGACCGACCACCGTCGCACCTCGGCGAACGACTCGCCGTCGAGCTCGACCACCGCGTCTTCCTGAGACAGCGCCACGTAGACGCGGGCTCCATCTTCCCGCGCGACCACGCCCACCGGCTCGGCGCCGACGTCGAACGTGGAGACGACCGAGAGGGCGCCGCCCTTGTCCTGCAGCACGACCAGCGAACGTTCGGCCCGGAGGGTGACGAAGACCTTGTCGCCCGCGCGGGCGATGCGCTCGGGGCGGCCCCCGAGCACCACCGACTGCGTGTCGCCGCTGGCGAGGTCGTGGCGGGACACCGCCCCGCCCGCTTCGTCGACCACCAGCACCGCGGTGCGGTCCGCGCTGGCGATCGCCGTCTGCGACCCCGTCGGGAACGTGGTTTCGGAGAGGCCGGGCGAACACGCCGCAGCGAGGAACAGCGTGAAAACGAATGCGGTACGGCGCATGTGCGCTCCTTCCGGGCCCGTGGACACTATGACACGCGACAGCACGATCCGCATGCGCTACGGTGAAATTGTGATGGTCCTGGTCCTGTTCGCGGCCGCTGGCCCCGCGCACGCGGAAGAGGCCGCCGAGTCGCCCGACGAACTCTACCTCCGCGCGCTCGACGCCTGGCGCTCCGGGCAAGCCCGCACCGCGTTGATGTTGGCCCAGCGGGCGGTCACCGCGGCGGGCGGCACCCACCCCCACGCACAGCTCCTCTTGGCCTACGCACACCAGCGCGCCGGCTCCCGCGAAACGGCGCTGGAGCAGTTCGCGCTGCTCGAAGCCAACCCCGACGCCCCGGCCGAGGTCCGCGCGGCGGCCAGGCGAACGCTCGCGCGCCACCGCGAACGGGGCGACCGCACCGCCCCGAGCGTCAGCTTCGGGAGCCAGGTCGCGGGCCGGTGGACGGGCGAGTTCTTCGTTCCCGGCCTCGGCTACAGCTTCGGCGTCGACTGGCCCGTGCTCGGGCTCTTCGGCCCGGCGGTCGAGGTGTCGGCCTACGACACCTCCGCCGGCGACCCCCTGATCGAGGGCCCGGTGGTCGACATCCTGGGCAGCATGCACGTGCCGCTGGCCGACGGGTCGTGGGCGCTGCAGATCAAGGCGGGCCCGTCGGTGTGGGTGGCGTCGGGCGCCCTCTACGGCAGCGACATCGTCCCCCAGGTGGGCACCCGCGCCATCCTCGGGGCCGACGTGCGGGCGTGGCCGGCCGCCGGGCTCAGCTTCGCGGCCGGCGCCTGGGCGTGGCCCGGCCTCGCGCAGTCCTTGCCTTCGTGGATGTTCGGCTGGGACTTCCGCACCTCCATCACCTTGTGGTTCCCCCGCCCCGGGCGCTGAAACGAAAAAATCCAAAGTGGGCTTCCCTCCCCGCGGGGGATCGTGTACATTCACCGATGGACAGGACCATGCCCCACTCCCGCCCGAACGTGTCCCCTCCCCGCCGCGCCCGTCGCGGAAGCCAGGCCGTCGAGTTCGCGCTCACGCTGCCGGTGCTCGTGACGATGTTGCTGGCGTTGGTCGACTACGGGTGGTTCTTCCTGCGGCAGGCGATGGTGGTCAACACGGTCCGCGAGTCCATGCGCTTCGGCGCGATGCAGACGCCCGACGTGGGCGATCTCCCCGGCGACTGCTCGCCGTGCACCAGCGGCGCCGCCGACGCGATCGTCACCTCGCTCGCCACCTACGGCATCGTGGTCGACGCCAGCCAGGTCACCCCCACGATCATCGCCGTCGAGGGCACGTGCGCATTGTCGCTCACGCCCACGATCCCCTTCGACCCGATGACGGGCTTCGTCCCCACGCCCGATGCGTTCGACGTGAACGCGGTCTCGTACCTGCCCAACGTCACCGGCTGCTGACCTTCCCCGCGAGGCTCCAATGAACCGCACGCTCCGTCGCGCCCGCCGCGCCGCCCGCCGTGGCTCCTCCGCGATCGTCCTCATCCTGTGCTTCTTCGTGATGATGGCGTTCGTCGCCCTCGGCGTCGACTGGGGTGCGGTGGCCTCCACGCGCGCCGAGATGCAGATCGCCGCCGACGCCGCGGCGCTCGCGGGCGCCAGCGCCCTGCCGGTGGCCGAAGACGCCAAGGCGCGCGCCATCGCCTACGGCAACCTGGTGAGCATCCGCGGTGCGCCGCTCGCGCTCACCGAATCCGACGTCGAGGTGGGCGACTGGGACCCGGACACCAAGGGGTTCACCCCCGGCGAGACCGACGGCTCCGATGCCTTGCGCGTCACCATCCGCTACACGCTCGACCTCCCGATCAGCGCGATGTTCGGCTTCCCCAGCGTCGACCTCACCGCGGTCTCCGGCGGCGGCGCCACGCTGAACACGCGCGTGCCCGACCTGGTCATCGTCCAGGACGTCACCACCTCGTTCCGCGACGAGATCGACGAAGCGCGGGTCGCCGACATCGCGCTCATCGACTGCATCAACGACAAGGCCGACCCCTCCTCCAAGCTCGGCCTGGTCGCGTTCTCCGGCCTCGAGAAGAACCTCTTCTCTCCCGACGAGCTGCTCACCTACGCGTCGTCGTACTCGCACATGGTCACGGTGGCCAACACCATCAAGATCTGCGGCAACACCGGCATGCCCGCGTGCACCAACACCAACATCGCGTTCGGCCTGCACATGGCGCACGCGATCCTCGACCGCAGCACGTCGGAGACCGAGGTCGGCCGCGCGGCGCTCCTGGTGTCCGACGGTCAGCCCGTGTACAGCGGACAGTCCTGCAAGCGCACCTACGGAAAGTACGCCACGCCCGCAGCAGCGAAGTGGTGTCCGCTCTGGTACAACACCCCCACCAACGCCCGCCTCAAGGCCGCCGCGCTGAGCGAACGCGACGAGTTCGAAGCCGACGGCTACGACCTGTACACCGCCTTCTACAACGAGGGCGACGACGCCGCGTCCAGCGCCTTCATGCAGGACCTGGCCGCCAACGACGGCATCTACCTCGAGTCGCCGAACGCCGACGAGATCGGCGACATGTTGTCGGCCATCTGCCACGCCTACACCAGCGGCACGGCGGGCCTGCTCTTCTGATCGGGCGCCGCGGCGCGACCGTCCCGAAGGCGGCGATCACTGGCCCGCGGCGCGCGAGGGCCGGCGGCCGTTGCCGCCTTCAGGCCGGTCGCGGGCCCTCGCCCCGAAGGGCTACGGGCAGGTGCTGTCGGTCGACGCGGTGCAGCTCCCGCCCGAACACGCCACGGTCGTCGTGAGGCTCGCTGCGTTCGGGTAACAGTAGTGGTCGGTGGCGGCCGGGTTCTGCTGGATGTCGTAGTCGGCGTTGTCGTCGCCGGCCGAGTCCTGGCCCCAGTCGCAGCCCACGGTGCTCACCTGGCCGCCGTACATCGACCCGATGTACACGCCGCCCGCGGTCGGCGCGGTGTTGTCGGCCACGCCCGCCTCGCCGAGCACGGTGGCTTCGCACGTGAACTTGCCGTAGGTCTGCATCCACACCGCCCCGCCGATGACGCTGGCCTCGTTGCCCTCGATGCGGCTGTCGAGCAGGTCGACCCAGCCGTAGCCGTAGATGGCGACGCCGCCGCCGTACGCCGTGCTGTTCTCGGTGACGATGGAGTCGACGAGCGTGACGTTCGGGGTGGTCGGGTAGCCCGAGAAGGTCGACGACCGCCGAACCGCGATGCCACCGCCGGCGAGGCCCGAGGTGCCGCTGCCGTCACGCAGGGTCAGGCCGTCGAGGGTGAGGGTGGCGTCGGTGACCGAGACGATCGACGCGTTCGGGCCGCCCGACGACGCCGCGATGGTGAGCTCGGTGCTACCGGCCCCGTTGTAGCCCACCACCTCGACCACCGACGCCGGGTCGGAGAAGGCCAGGCGCGCGTACCACGTGCCGTCGCAGAGCTGCAGGGTGCCCTCGCTCATCACGAGGTCGGCGCTGGCGGCGTCGCCGATGACCACCGGCGAGGCGACCGTGCCCGCGGCGAGGTCGACACTCACGTCGGTGGGGGTGCCGGCCGCGTCGAACCACGTGGCGGCCCCGACCTCGTCAGCGGTGGCGCCGTCGCAGTCCTGGTCGACGCCGTCGCAGAGCTCGGCCGCGCCCGGGTAGGCGAGCTCGTCGCCGTCGTCGCAGTCGCCGTCGGCGGCCACGTGGCCCGCGGGGGCATCGCAGGCCGACGTGGCGGCGCCGTCGCCGTAGCCGTCCCCGTCGGCGTCGGCGTACCAGTCGGTCTCGCCGGTCGCGCCGGCCTCGTCCACGTCGGTGTCACAGTCGTCGTCCACGCCGTTGCACGCCTCGGTGCCCGCGGGGCTCACCGCCGCGTCGCCGTCGTCGCAGTCGGTCGCGTCGGCCACCTCGTCGGCGGCACCCTCGCAGGACGTCGAGGCGGTAGCGGCGTCGCCGAAGCCGTCGCCGTCGCCGTCGAGGTACCAGGTGAGCTCGCCGATGGCCCCCGCTTCGTCGATGCGGGTGTCGCAGTCGTCGTCCACGCCGTTGCAGCTCTCGGCGGCGTCGGGGTTGATGCCCGCGTCGCCGTCGTCGCAGTCGTCGCCGTTGTCGGGGGTGCCCGGATCGCTGCACGAGGTCCAGCCGGTCGCCGGGTCGCCGAAGCCGTCGCCGTCGCCGTCGGTGTACCAGGTCGTCGCGTCGACCGAGGTGTCGGGGTCGACCGTGCCGTCGCAGTCGTTGTCCTTGCCGTCGCAGACCTCGTCGGCGTCGGGGTGCACCGTGGCGTCGGCGTCGTCGCAATCGCGCCAGCTCTCGGCGTAGCCGGCCGGCTGGTAGCACGAGGCGATGAACTCGTCGGGGCCGCCGTGCCCATCGCCGTCGACGTCGCGGTACCACGCGTCGGTGGGCCAACCTTCGTCGACCGACCCGTCGCAGTTGTTGTCCTTGCCGTCGCATTCGTCGACCGCCGCCGGGTTCACCGCGGCGTTCTCGTCGTCGCAGTCGTCGGCGTTGTTCACATACCCGTCGGCGCCCGTGCAGCCGGCCAGCGGGTTGCCCGCGTCGCCGTACCCGTCGGCGTCGCCGTCGCGGAACCAGGCCGCGACCGCGTCCTCGTCGATGCCGCCGTCGCAGTCCTGATCCACGCCGTCGCACACCTCGGTCGCACCGGGGAAGATGGTGGCGTCGTCGTCGTTGCAGTCGGTCCCGCCGAAGCCGGACTTGGCGTGCCCGTCGCCGTCCTGATCGCCGTCGTCGCCGTCGCAGTCCTGGTCGATCCCGTCGTACCAGACCTCGGTCGCGCCGGGGTGCACCTCGGGGTCCTGATCGTCGCAGTCCCCGCCTTCGACCGAGTAGGTGTCGTGGTCCTCGTCGACCGGCCCGGTGTCGCCGCTGTCGCCGGTGTCGGCGGTGTCCGCGGTGTCGCCGGTGTCCTCGCCGACATCGGTGTCCTCGCCGGTGTCGGGGTCCTTGTCCGAGTCACAGGCGGCCAGACCGAGGACCAAGCACAGCACACACGAACGCAGCATCGAGCACCGGGGGTGGCCCCGTTATACCCGCGGATCATGGCGGCTGACGACAGGGACCTTCACCGCCGCGCGCCGGCGCCGGGCGGGGGGCCGGCCGAGACGGTCGGTTCGTGGCTGGCCGGGCAGGGGCACCCCGCTCGGGCGGGCCGGGCGCTCTTGTCCTCCGGCAAGGTGTGGATCGACGCGACGCCGGTCACCGATCCCGGTCGGCCGGCCGCCGAGGGGCTGCGCCTGTACCCCGACCGCCCGCGGTTCGACCCCGCCAAGGAGGTCGCGGTCGTCGAGCGCACCGCCCGGTGGTGCGTGGTGCACAAGCCGAGCGGCTTCCTCAGCGTGCCCGCGCCCGGCCGCCGCGAACCGAGCGTGGTGCGGGCTTGTGAACGGTGGTTCGGTGCGGCCTTCGCCGTGCACCGCATCGACGAGGGGACGTCGGGGCTCCTCCTGGTCGCGCTGGACGAGCCCACCCAGGTGCGGCTCAAGGCGCTCTTCGAGGTGCACGACCTCGAGCGCCGGTACCTCGCGCTGGTCCGCGGCACCTTCCCCGCGGGGGCGCACACCGTGCGCAGCGAGCTGGTCCGCGATCGCGGCGACGGCAAGCGCGGGTCCGCCGCGCCGGGGACACCCGACGCCAAGGTGGCGGTCACCCACTTCGACCGGGTCGGCCTGTTCGCGGGCGGCTCCCTCGTGCAGGCGACCCTGGAGACCGGTCGCACCCACCAGGTCCGCATCCACCTCGCCGAGAGCGGCCACCCGATCCTCGGCGACGACCTCTACGGGGGCGGGCGCGGCGGCCGGCTCGCACTGCACGCGACCGTCCTCGGGTTCCGCGACCCGTGGACGGGAAGGTCGCACCGCTGGCAGGCGCCCCTCCCCGACGACCTCGACCGTCGGGTGCGCGGCGCGGATACGCTGCGGCGATGACCCCTCCCCTCGCCCGGCGCCGCCGGCGATGCTGACGCGCACCCACGCCTACTTCTTCGCCGAGGGCCACGCCGTGCTCGAAGCGCGGGCCGCCGCGTTCTCGGGGGCGGGGACGATCCGCGCCCGCGTCGCCGCGCTCGGCGCCGCCGGCCTGCTGGAGCGGCGCGACACCCGTTCGCTCGCCGTGGTCCGGCGGCAGCTCGCGTACCGCGACCCGCTCGACGACCTCGCGTTCGTCATCCAGGAGCTCGGCTGCACGCCGCTGGAGCGCGCCGGCGCCCTCCCCGAGGTCGTGGCCGAAGCGCGGGCCGGCCGCCGAGTGCTCGTCTTCGGCCTGACCGAACCCGAAGCGGGGAGCGACGTCCGCGGCATCCGCACCGTGGCCGAGCCCGACGGCGCGGGGTGGCGCCTGACCGGCACCAAGCACTTCATCAGCAACGCCCCCGAGGCCGACGGCGCCGTGGTCTTCGCCCGCGTCGGCGAAACGGTGGGCTGCTTCTACGTCGCGGCGCCGCCCACCTCCGCGCAGCACGTCGCCGCCCACTCCATCGGCCGCCTCGAGCTCGACGGCACGCCGGCGACGAAGGTGGCCGACAAGGGGTTCGCGTTGGCGTTCGCGACGCTGGAGCGGTGCCGGCCGAGCGTCGGCGCGGCGGCGGTCGGCCTCGCCGCGCGCGCCCTGCACGAGACGATCGCCCACGTGCGCCGTCGCCACCAGTTCGGCGCCCCGCTGGCGGCGTTGCCCGTGGTCCGCCTCCGGGTCGCCGAGATGGGCGTGGAGCTCGAGACCGCGACGCTGGCCACCCTCCACGCTTGCCACACCCGCGATGCCGCCGGGCCCACCGAGCGCACCGGCTACCAGAGTGCCGTGGGCAAGCTCGTCGCCACCGAGGCCGCGCAGCGCATCATCGACCAGGCGGTGCAGCTCCACGGGGGCGCCGGCGTGGAGGAGGACGCGATCGTGCAGCGCCTGTACCGGGCGGTCCGCCCGCTCCGCATCTACGAAGGCGCCACCGACGTGCTGTACTCGGCGGTGGCCGAGCACCTCCTGGGGGCCCCGTGAACCTCGCCGCCGCTTTCCTGGACCACAACCTGGCGCTCCGCGCCGAAAAGGTCGCGCTCCGGACCGAGCACGGGGCGTGGACGTTCCGGCAGATGCACGACGCGTCGTGCCGCTACGGCAACCTCCTGCGCCGTGCCGGGGTCCGCGAGGAGGACCGGGTGCTGCTCGCGCTCAACGACGGGCCGGAGTTCGCCGCGGCGTGGTTCGGCGTGGTGCGCATCGGGGCGGTCATCACGATGATGAACCCCGGCGTCCCTCCGGAGGACTGGGCGTACTACCTGCGTTACACGCGGGCGCGTGCCCTCGTCACGGAGCGCAGCTTCTACGAGGCCAACGCGCCGGTCATCAAGGCCGCGAAGGCGGCGGGCCTCTTGCGGGTCGTGGTGGTGGAACGTGACGCCGACGAGCTCGCCGCCGAGTCGCCCGTCTGCCCGTACGGCGACGTCGGCGCCGACGACCCGGCGGTGTGGCTCTTCTCGTCGGGGAGCACCGGAAAGCCCAAGGGCTGCGTGCACGTCGCGGGCGACTTCGTCTTCAACACCGAGCAATACGCCAAGGGGGTGCTCGGCATCCGCGAGGACGACGTCACGCTCGGGGTCCCGAAGCTGTTCTTCGGCTACGCCACCGGGACCGACCTGCTCTTCCCCTGGGCGGTCGGCGCGACCACGTGCCTGTTCGCCGAGCGCTCCACCCCCGAGGGGATGCTCGCGCACATCGCGCGGTTCCGGCCGACCATCGTGACCAACGTGCCCACGATGATCCACCGGATGTTGGAGAGCCCGGCGTGCGCCACGACCGACCTCTCCTCGGTGCGCCTGGTGCTCAGCGCCGGCGAAGCCCTGCCGGGCGAGCTGTACCGCCGTTGGGTGGAGCGTACGGGCGTCGAGATCCTCGACGGCATCGGCTCCGCCGAGATGTTCCACATCTACATCACCAACCGCCCGGGCGACGTGCGCGTGGGCACCCTGGGCCGCCTCGTGCCCGGCTACACCGCCCGGATCGTCGGCGACGACGGCGCCGACGTGCCGCCCGGCGACATCGGCACGCTGTGGATCAAGGGCGACTCCAACGCCATCTGGTACCACGGGGACCGCGAGAAGAGCCGCCAGACGTTCCGCGGGGCATGGACGGTCACCGGTGACCAGTTCTGTGTCGACGACGAGGGACGGTTCCGGTACTGCGGCCGGGCCGACGACCTGCTCAAGGTCGGGGGCGTGTTCGTGTCGCCGATCGAGGTCGAGAACTGCCTGCTCGCCCACCCGCGGGTCCAGGAGGTCGCGGTCGTCGGCGTCGAACGGGAGGGGCTCACGACGACGTTCGCGTGGGTGGCCACCCACGGAGCGCCCGGCGACGACGCCCTGGCCACCGAGCTGCAAGCGTGGGTGAAGTCGCAGCTCGCCCCGCACAAGTACCCGCGCCAGGTGCGTTTCCTCGACGTTCTCCCGCGCACGGACCGCGGCAAGGTGGCGCGCGCCGAGCTCAAGCGGGCCGCGACGTGAAGGGGTCCCACCTCGGTCCGCGTCGGTTTCCCCAGGCCGGGCTCCTCGGGCGCGTGGCCATCCTCCCCACCGGAGCCTGCGAAGCGCACGGCCCCCACCTCCCGATCGACACCGACGTGCGGATTGCCGTCGCGATGGCCGAGCGGGCGGCCGCCCGCCTCGACGCGCGCGTCCTCCCGCCGGTCACCTACGGCGTCACCCGCTTCGCCCGCAACTTCCCCGGCACCCTCGGCGTGAGCCCCGCGGTGATGACCGCGCTCGTGGCCGAGGTGCTGGTCGCCGCGGCCGACGCGGGGGCATCCCGGCTGGGGATCGCCAACGCCCACCTCGAGCCCGCCAACGTCGACGCGCTCTTCGAGGCGTGCGCCCAGGTCAAGTCGCGCACCGGGCTCACCGTCGCCTTCCCCAACGTCGGGAGCCGCCGCAACGCCGAGCGCCTGGCGAAGGCCGCGGCGCCCCTCGACGGCCACAGCGGCATCTACGAGACGTCGCTGATGTTGGCGATCGCGCCCCGCACCGTGGTCGGGCACCGGCGGTTGCCCGACGTCGCCGCGGACCTCGGCGCGGGCATCGTCGCCGGCGCCACCTGCTTCGAAGAGGCGGGCGGTCCCCAGGCCTACTTCGGCACGCCGGCCCGCGCGACGCCGGAGCTCGGGGAGCGGCTCCTGGAGGAGCTGGGCGCCATCCTCGTGGAGGCGTTGGCCTGAGGGGGTCGGGGCGGGTCGCCGCGACCGGTCGCACGTCGGGCGGGTCCGGGCGCGCCCCGCGCTACCCGGGCGACGGCGGCGGGCGGTCGGGGAGGTGGTGGCCCCGTGCGGCGCACGCCGGACTGCCGGGGCCGACACCCTG
>SXOM01000119.1 GCA_005776735.1 Pseudomonadota bacterium | reverse complement strand
CGGGGGCCCCGGCCCCGGCCCTGGGTGGCGACGCGCGGCGCCTCCCGCCTCCGGCCGACCGCGCGCCGGACCCCGCCGACTTCGGGACGGTCGCGGCGCGGGCGCCACCTGCGCTATGCTCCCCCGGGGACGCTCCTGCTCCTGGTCTCGTGCGCCTCCGAGGGCTCCATCCCGCTCGACTCGGGCGACGTGGTCGTCGTCGACACCGCGCCCGACACGCTCCCCGGCGAAGACGACGCCGTCGGCTTCGGGTGCGCTCCACAGGCGGCGGAGGTTTCCGGCGTCGAGGGGGACACCCTCACGACCCGTTTCTCCTGCACGGGGGCGGCTGCGGCCGAGTCGTGGGAGTGGGTCTCCGGCCCCGACGCCGCCACCTTCGACGCCGCGACGGGCACCGTCACCTGGGCAACCGACCTCGCCTCGGCGGGCGAATGGACCATCGTCGTCCACGCCATCGCCGAGGGGGTGCGCGAAGAAGGCGAGGCGACCCTGTGGGTCGCGGACGCGTGGGACGCCCGTGGGAACCAGCCCGTCGACCCGCTCACCTACACGATGGAGCTCGGACTCCCGGTCTTTCACCTCGACGGCGCCAGCGCGCTCGACGACGCGGGCATGCGGCCGGTCGACGTCACCTACAAGGGGCACCAGTTCGTGGGCGCCGAGGGCCAACTTCGTGGCGCCGCATCCAGCTACTACCCGAAGAAGTCGTACCGGGTCGACTTCGCGCCGGACGACGAGTTCGAAGATGAGGACGAGGGCTTCCCGAAACGGCGGTCGCTGGTCCTCACGAGCACCTTCGACGACAACAGCTACTTCCGACAGAAGTTGTGCTTCGACATCTGGAACCTCCTCGCGCCCGCACGTCCGGTCGAGACCCGGTTCGTCGTGGTGTACCTCGACGGCGAATACGCGGGGTTGTACCTACTGGGTGACCACATCGACGGCGAGTGGTTCGAGGACCAGGGCTACCCGGAGGACGCCAACCTCTACAAGTCCGTCGACCACGCCGCCAACTTCTACAGCACCTACGGGGGCGCAAAGTCGAGCTGGCACCAGGGGTACGAGAAGAAGGAGGGCCTGCCGGAGGACGACTTCTCCGACCTCGACGCCCTCGTGGAGTTCGTGGCCACCTCGCCGGACGGAGGGTTCGAGGCGGACATTGCGGGGAAGATCGACGTCGAGGACGTCTACGACTGGTGGGCGCTGGTCGTCTACACCGAGGCCGACGACTCGGGCGGCAAGAACGTGTACCTGTACTCCGACCCCGCCAGCCCGTACTTCCGCGTCGAACCTTGGGACTTCAATCATTCCCTCGGACAGACGTGGCAGACCGAACGCGAGTCTCCCTACTACGACTACGACTTCACCGGCGCCAACAACCTGTTCCTGCGGCTGCTCGCTTCGCCGACCTACGGGGCGCCGATGCGCGAACGATTCGCCGAGGCCCGCGCCGGCGCGCTGTCGGCGCCCGCCATCCAGGCGCTGATCGACGAGTACATCGACCGCATCGACGCTTCGGCGCGGCGCGACGAAGAGAAGTGGCAGCGCGAGTACCGCACCTACGGCGGCTGGTCGTGGCGCGACGACTGGACCACCTACGAAGAGGAGGTCGAGTACGTGCGCTGGTGGGTCGACGAGCGCGTGGCCTTCGTCGACGACTGGCTGTAGCCGCTACCGAGGCGCGAAAACCCGGCGCATCAGCGCGGCCACGGCGTCGGGGTGACTCAGGTGGGGGCGGTGTCCGCCCGGGAGCACCTCCGGCTCGGCCCCCACGGCCGCCACGGCCTCGCGGGTCCAGGTGACCCACGGGTCGGCTTCGCCCCACGCCCAGACGGCGCCCGGCGGCGGCGCGCCGAGGCCCCACGCGCCGATCGCGGCCAGCCTCCCGGCCAGCACCGCGCGAGGGGGAGGGGACACCGCGGCGAGCACGGCGGGATCGGCCCCGTCGGCGATCAAGGACGCGCGGATGCGCCGCTCGTACAGCGCCCGGTACAGGCGTTCGGGGGTCCACGCGACCACGTGCGCGGCACGGTCGCTGCGCCGGACCGCCGGGGTGGCAAACGGGAGCGTGCCGAGGGTGACCACCCGGCGGACCCGGCCGCGCGGGAGCGCCCACACCAGGAGCCCGCCGAAGCTCGCCGCGACGAAGTCGTGGGCCCCGGGCGGGAGCGCCGCCTCGAGCGCCGCCGCGTGCTCGGCCAACGTCCGGCCGGCGCACGCCGGCAGCTCGAGCGCGAGGTGGGGCCCGAGCAGCGGACGGAGGCGCGAGAACTCGACGAGCCCGGCCTGGATGCCCGGCAACAGCACCAACATGCACACAAGCGTAGCCGGGCGGGGCACGATAAGCGGCGGCGCGATGCCTACCGTTCGCCGTCAGATCAGCGTCGAAGCCAGCCCGCGCGCCATCTGGGCCGCGCTCACCACTCCGGACGGGCTCAAGTCCTGGTTGGCCGACGATGCCACGGTCATCGCGTCCCCCGCGGGCCGCGTGTCGATCACGGTCGAAGGCGACGAAGGCCCGCTCACCGAGACCGGGCGGTTCCACACCGTACGGCCCACGTCCAAGCTCGAGATCCACTTCGACAAGTTCAGCCCCGGGCCGTGGAAGTCCACCGCCCTCACCTGGACGTTGGCGCGCGAGGGCAACCAGACGGTGGTCAACCTCGTGCACACCGGCGATTCGTTCGACGACGCCGCGGTGTTCAAGGAGGTCGACGACGCCTGGCGGCGGGCGCTCGTCGCCCTACGCGACGGGCTCGAGGGGTAGGGCCCCGCGCCGCGACCGTCCCGAAGCGGGCGGAGGCGGGCGCGCGGGGCGCGACCCCCGCGAGTTCACCGCAGATCCACCGCCAGCGCCCCCCCGTCGAGCACCAGCGGGCCCACGTCGCGGCGCACATCCTCCGGGCCGGGGCCGGTCGGCGCGCGGTCGATCGCGAGGCCGACGCGCACGCGGGCGGGGCGGCGCGACAGGTTCACCACGAGCTCCGCCGCACCGTCCGCCGCGGCCTCGGCCGCCACGGGGCCGCTGCCGAGGGCCTCGGCGCCCGGCTGGTCGGCGTCGCGTACGTCGACCACCATGGGGCGCGCCTCGGCGGGGAGCGTCAAGACCAGGTGCACGGCTTCGGGCCGCTTGTCGGCCGCTTCGGCGGCGGTGCCGTGGCCCTCGAAGCGGTCGGGACCCGGTGTGGCAGGCCCGTGGGGAGCGCGGGCGCGCAGCGGGGTGGCCGGCCACGAAACCGCCCGCAGCGTGGTCTCCACCGCGTCGGCCAAGAGGGCGTGCCCGACCGGCGTCGGGTGCATCAGGTCGAGGAAGAGGGCGTCGGCGCTCCGACCGCTCGCGCGGAAGGCGGCGGGCCCGTCGACCAACGGCGCGGCGCAGCGCGCCGCCGCCGCGCGCATGGTGTCGCGGTAGGGCCCCCACGCCGGGTCGGCCGACAACGCGGCGATGTCCTCCCGGTTCGGGAGCAGCAGGAAGACCACCCCGCCCCCCCGCGCCGCCATGATCGTGCAGAAGCTGTCCAGGTTGGCGGCGTAGTCGTCCAAAGCGACGCGGCGGTTGCCGGAGCGGGGGTCGTCCCCGCCGACCTGCCACCCGACCGTGCGGGCACGCGCGCCGGCGGGCGCGACGCGCAGGTGCCAGTCCAGCCCCCGAAACAGCGCCGACCCCGACAACGCGGCGCGTAGCCGCGCCGTGGGCGTGCGCGACCATCCCGCGTAGTCGGCCAGGAGGTCCCGATCGCGGAAGCTGTCGAAGTTGTTGTCGGACCACAACGTCGCGACCAGCAGCACGTCCGGATCGAGCGCGAGGCCGCGCCCCTGAAGCAGGTTGAGCGCCTGGAAGCTCGAGTAGCCGGGAACGCCGCCGTTGACGAAGTCGGCGTCGAGGCGCGCCTCGAGCCGCGCCGTGAACACCTCGTCGTCGTCGTTGCCGAACCCGTAGACCGAGCTGTCGCCGAGCGCGAGCGCCCGGGGGCGCGTCTTGGGGCCCCGGTCCCGGTCGCGAAACCCCGCCGCGTTGACGTGGACGTGCCCCCCTCGCTCGACGTGGTCGCCCGGAACGAGCTCCCACAACAACCAGGGGTTCCCGTTCATCAACGTGTCGTCGCCCGCCTGGGCTGCGGGGACGTCGCCCACGGCAGGCGGCGGCACGAGTCGGAAGCCGACCTCCCCGGCGGCGAGGAGCGCCGACGCGACCGCCACGCCGACGAGCAGGCGGCGCCACCGGGGGCGGGTGGCGGGCGCCACGCTCAGTCCTTGGCCCGCACGACCTTGAGCTCGCCGCCGAACAACAAGGTGTCGCCGGCGCCCAGGCTGCGGTTGGCCACCGCGCGCAACCCGACGCCGGCGATCTCCTCGCGGCGCGCGGCGGGCAGCGTGCGCGTGAGCTGCTCGGCGATGACCTCGAGCAGCTTGGTCTCCAGGAGCGCCGCGATCGGGTCGGCGAGGCCGGCGCCGGGGGACGCGTCGACCTGCTTGACCAGGCGCTCGTCGGTCTTGAGGCGGAGCTTGCCCTCCTCGACGGCCAGGGTGCCCTGCACGTCGTAGTCGCGCCACCAGCCGTTGCCCTCCAGGCGCCACACCCGCAGGTCGAGCGCGAAGTGGTCGCCGTCGACCCGGAGCGCCTTGGGGTCGACCGCGACCTGGTACTCCTGCGGGCCCCGCAGAAACGCCGCCCGGCGCAAGAGCCCGGTCGCCGCGGTCTGGCTGATGCCGACCAGGATCCCTTCCCGGCCGGGGTCGGGGACCACCGCGGGCGCGGCGCCGGGTACGTCGGTGAGCGCCTCGATGCGGACGGCGTCCTTTCCGTTGCGCACCCGCACCAGGCGCAGCGGCAGGCCTGCCTGCCCGAGGTCGACCAGCGGGATCGGGGGCAACGCCTCTCCGACCGCGGCGCGGACGTAATCCTGGAGGACACTGGACGGGTTGACCCGGAGCGCGCCGAAGTCGCCCCCGGACACCTCGACCTTGCCCACCTTGAACGGCCGCGCGACCACCTGGGTGCCGCCGACCACCACGATCTCGAGCTGCCCGCCCGCCGCGACCGCCAGCGGGAAGGTGCCCCCGAGCGTCCCCAGCGACCACTTCACGTCGCCCTTGATGTCGAGGTCGAAGTGCAGGCAGCTCTCGCAACCCTGACCGGGCCCGAGCTCCGCCTTGGTGACGCGGAGCACCGGCTTGAGCTCGGCGGCGGCGCCGAGCGGGAGCTCGACCTGCAGCTTCGACGCGTTGCGCTCGAGCGCCGCGGTGCCGGCCGCGTCGACCGCGTGGCCGAGCGCCGCTTCGCCGATGCCGATCACCAGGTCGGGCTCCCACTTCGTCGGGGCGTCGGTGGCCACCGCGAGCGCGCGGGCGCGCTCCTCTTCGTAGAGGGGGCGCACGTCGGGCGTGCAGGCGAAGGTCGACCACAGGGCGAGCATTCGCACCGGTTATCAAGGCGACCCGGAGGCGGAGCCCATGGCCGAGACGCAAGACCCCATGGCGGCGCTGGACGCGGCCGACCTGCCCACGCGCGCCGCGGGCGCCCGTGATCTGGCCGCTGCCGGCGGTCCCGCGGCGATCCCGCGCCTGCTCCAGGTCGCCACCGGCGACAAGTCGCCCGGCGTCCGCCTCGCGGCGGCGGGGGCGGCCGCCGACATCCTGAGCCGGCACCGTGCTTCGCCACGGTTCGAGGCCATCCCGGTCGAGGACCGCCTGGCGTGGCTGCGCGTGATCGCCGCGGTCGATCCGGCAGTGAACACCGGCCTCTTCGCAGTGTGCGGCACGCTCGGCGTCCCCGAAGCGTTCACGCGCGTCGTCATCGGGCTGCGCGACCCCCGGCAGGACGTCCGCGCGGGGGCCTGCGTCGGCCTGTGGCGCGCCGTCGCCAGCGCCGTCTGCAACGGGGACGACGAAGTCGAGGCGCGCGTCGTCGCCACGCTCGGCGACGCCCGCATCCGCATCGAGACCCGCGTCGAGATCGCGCGCATCTGCGCCGACGTGGGGTACGGGTCGGCGCTGGAGGCGGCGCGCGCGCTGCCCGGGCAGTGCACGCGCAACACCCACGAGCTGGCCGAACAGCTCGTCACCCGGCTCGAAGCCTCCGCGAGCCCGGTCGGGGTGTGGGTCGACATCGGGCTGGACGTCGGCGAGGTCAACGCCCGCGCCGCCGGCGACGACGTGTGCGTGGTGCTCGGCGTGGGCGACGCCATCTTCGCTCCCCTGGACGGGCCGCCGCGCCGGGAGGCGCTGCCGAGCGCCCACCGCGTGCTCCACGCCCGGGCGCGCGACAAGGAGACGGCGGGGCCGGTGCTGCAGCGCGGGGCGCGCACGTGGTGGCCCGCCGCCCCGGACGACGTGTGCACCTTCGGCGACCGCCTCCTCGCGGCCGGGCGGCCCGACCTGGTCGACCTCGCGGCCGACGCGCTCGGCACCTCGGCGGCGGCGCTGCGGGTGCGCGGCACCGCGCTCCTGGCCCGGGGAGACACGACGGGCGCCCGCCAGGCCCTCGAAGCGGCCATCGGCCTCAAGCGGGTGCCGACCGACACCTGGTGGTGGCTCGCCGAGGCGCTCACCGCGCTCGGTCTCGTGGCCGAAGCCCGACCGCACCTCGAAAAGTTCGTCGCCAAGGCCTCCAAGCGGGCGCCGTTCGTGGACGAAGCGCGGCGGCGCCTCAGTCTCGGCGCGGAGGCGGACCCGCCGGAAGATCGTCCCAACTGATCACGCCCGGCTCGTAGATGGTGGCGGTGAACTGCCGGTGCACCACCTTCTCGTCGCGCGCGGTCGGGTCTTCGGACGGGTGGCGATCGGTGAAGGCCACGCGCGCCGCTTCGTCGTAGGCGGTGAACGGGACGCCGAAGAGCGCCGCCATCTCCGCGCCGTCGACCGCGCTCGGGTGGGCGTAGTGCACCGCGAGCGCTTCGGCCCGGTTGCGCCACCGCCGGCCCGCGGGGCGGGCGAGCTTGCCGAGCGCACGGAGCGCGGCCGGCGGGAGCGCCCAGTGCGCATCAGGCAGGCCGTTGACCCGGCACATCCGCGCGAACGCATCGCCCACCGTCATCGTCTCGGGGCCGCCGACGCGGACGGCCACGTTGCGCAGCGCGGGGAGGTCGAGCGCCGCGAGCGCCATCAGGGCCACGTCGCGGGTGTGGACCGGGCTGACCAGGGTGGCCGCGTCGCCGGGGAGGAAGACGTTCCCGTTGCGCTCGACCCGGCGCGCGAGGTCGGCGAAGTTCTGGACGTAGAGGCCGGGGCGCAGGATGGTGTAGCCGAGCCCGGAGCCCACCAGGGCCTCCTCGGCGGCCCGTTTGGCCGTGAAGAGCGGGGCCTGATCCGCGCTCTCGACGCCGGCACAGGACACGTACACGACGTGCTCGACCCCGCGCTCCTTGGCCGCGTGGAAGAGCGTGATCGACCCGTCGGCGTCGACCCGCTTGTGGTCGTTGTCCGTGCGCTCCACGCGCACGCCGTGCGCGGCCACGACGTACCGCACGTCGCGCAGCGCCCGGCCCACGCTCGCGGGGTCGCGCAGGTCGCCGAAGAAGTAGGCCGCGCCGGTGTCGTTGAGCCAGTAGTACTCGCTGCCCTTGCGCACCAGGCAGCGGACATCGAGGCCCACGGAGCGGAGGACACGGACGATCTGGGTGCCCAACCGCCCGGTGGCGCCGGTGACGAGGATCATGCGGGCGCCTAACCTCGCGGCGGGATGCGCGCCGGACCCCGCTCGCTTCGGGACGGTCGCGGCGCATCCCCCGACAGGGCCCTTGTCCGGCACCCGCCGGGGGATACCTTGGGCAGAACGACAGGAGACCCATGGCCTTCGATCCGCCCAGCTACGAACAGGGCGCCCCGCCGAATCTGCCTTCCGAGCTCGATCTTCCGATCCTCGCCATCCGAAACACGGTCATCTTCCCGGTGTTGGCGTTCCCGATCAACGTCGGGCGCGACAAGTCGCTCGAAGCGGTCGAGCGGGCGCTCGCCGGCGACAAGCTGCTCGGCATCGTCGCGCAGCAGGACGCCAAGAACGAGGACCCCGACACCTCCGAGCTGTACCTCACGGGCACGGTGGTGAAGATCCTCAAGTCGGTGAAGATGCCGGGCAACAAGCTCAACGTCATCATCCAGGGCCTCAGCCGCGTGAAGGTCGAGCGGTGGAACACGACCTCGCCCACGCTCACGGCGCACGTGCGGGTGTACCCGGAATCGCAGGAGGCCACGCCCGAGCTCGAGTCGCTCATGGCGACGATGCGCGAGCTCGCCCAGAAGATCATCGATCTGAGCCCGCACATCCCGTCCGAAGCGAGCTTCCTGGTGCGCAGCATCGACAACCCCGGCATCCTCGCCGACATCGTCGCGAGCAACCTCGCGATCGGCGTCGAAGAGAAGCAGGACCTGCTCGACACGCTCGACACCAAGGAGCGGATGACCAAGGTCATCGCGCTTCTGAACAAGGAGATCCAGGTCCTCGAGCTCAGCAACAAGATCCAGACCGAGGTCAAGGGCGAGATGGACAAGGCGCAGCGCGAGTATTTCTTGCGCGAGCAGCTCAAGGCCATCCAGAAGGAGCTCGGCGAGACCGACGACCGCCAGGAGGAGTTCGAAGAGCTCAAGAAGGGCATCAAGAAGGCCCGCATGCCCAAGGACGTCGAAAAGGTGGCGTACAAGGAACTCAAGCGGATGAGCCGGATGAGCCCGGGCGCCGCCGAGTACACCGTGAGCCGCACCTACATCGACTGGCTCATCGAGCTGCCCTGGTCCACCCAGACCGAAGACGTGATGGACGTGCTCGAGGCCGGGCGCATCCTCGACGCCGACCATTATGGGCTCGAAAAGGTCAAGCAGCGCATCCTCGAGTACCTCGCGG
>SXOM01000118.1 GCA_005776735.1 Pseudomonadota bacterium | reverse complement strand
GGCGCCGGGGGGCGGCGCCAGGGTGGACTCGGCCGCCAGGAGCGCAGCGGCGAGCGCAGGCGCGTCGACCGCGCGCACCACCACCACGATGTTGGCGCGCCGCGCGATGACCAGCCCCGGGTCGCCGACCGCCTCGTCGGCACCCACGACCGCGACCGGCAAGAGCGTGGCCTGCACCGCGGTGGCGCGCTGGAAGACGTAGGCCTCGCGCGCCGCCGCTTCGTCGGGCGACCAGTGGTGCCGCACCCAGCCGCCGGGGGCGGGGGCCTGCCATGCGTCGCTGCCGGCCAGGACGTCGGGCGCGCCGAGCCCCAGGCCAGGCAACGCGGTGAGCGGCACCCCAGCGAAGGGGAGGGGGGCGCCCACGGCGAGGCCGACCCAGAACAAGTACGCGGCGATCACTGGAGACCTCCCTGGGCCTGGGCGATGTAGTCGGTGCGGGTCTTGGCGAGGCGCTCGAGGTACTCGTCGGCGTCGATCGCCTGCACCAGGAGCTCCTCGTGCGGGGCGGCGCCGGGGTCGTCGTCGCCGTCCAGCGCCAGGGTGGCGTCCCAGATGAGGTCGCTCTCGCTGCTGACCGAGACCGCGTGGTAGCTGAACCCACACCCGCTCCCGCCGAACGGACAGTGGGTGAACTCGTCGCCGCCGATGGCGAGGATGTAGTTGAGGTCGAAGTTCATGCCGATGATCGCGTACTCGACCCGCGCGCCGAGCATGTTGCCGTAGCCGACCATGATGCCGGCACAGTCGGTGCAGTTGACGACCACCCCATACTTCCGGGCGAGGTACGCCCCCATGTTGAAGTTGGCCCGCTCCCAGTCGTTGCCCTGGTACACCGTGTACGCGCTCGCGCCGTACCGAGTGTCGTATTCGAGGCCCTCGTCTTCGAAGACCCAGCGTACCAACGCATCGAGCACGGCGTCGCGGGTGGGGAGCGTGCCTTCGAGCGCCCGGAGGGCCGGGTCGACCGCGGCGACCCAGGGCGAGTACCGTTCGCCCTCGGCGTCCCAGGTGGGCGTGTCCAGCAGGCGGTACACCCGCAGGGGCACCTGCATCGACTGCACCGGCCACACCACGCCTTCGTCGTCGGTGGTGGTGACCTCGAGGGTGAGCACCTCTTCGGTCACGCCGACGGTGCTCCCGAGCGGCGCGTCCCGCTGCAGGGTGACGGTGCCGCCGTCGGTGGCCGGGCTCCCTTCCAGCACCGACCACCCCGCCGCCGCGACGTCGAGCGGGACCGCGTCGAGGTTGGGCGGCCCCCAGGCGCTCTCGGCCCCGAGCTGCACCGTCACGATGGGACGGCTGTCGTAGGGGTAGGCCAGGGGCTCGGTCGTGCCCTCCGTCGGGTAGGTGAGGTCGTCGCCGAGGGCGGGGAGCGCCGTGGCGGTCCCGTCGGCGGCGTCGATGCCCCCGACCTGGGAGAACGCCGCGGCGACGTCCTGGATGTGGCGCTTCTGGGCCCAATACAGCGCCACCCGGGTGGCGGTCGTGCCGCCGTCGTCTTCCGCCCAGGCCGCGGTGAGGCCGGCGCGCACGAGCTGGAAGGGGTGGCTGGGCGCCGACTCCCCCGCGCCGACGCGCAGGGTGTAGGCCCCGGTGGGGGCGAGCGCGCCGTCGTCGGTGCGGCCGTCCCAGCCCGCGGCCGACGCGACCCGCTTGCGCACGACGGCGCCCGCGGAGTCGACGATCGTCCCGGCGGCGCCGGGCTCGGCGTCGTCGCCGGTGACCGTCCACGTCAGCGGGGTGTCCGAACCCGGATCGAAGGCCGGGGCGGCATGAAGGGTGACGTCGGGCGAGACGGAGCCCGCAGAGTCGGTGGCGCCGGTTTCGCAGGCGAGCGTGAGCCAGAGGAGCATCGGCCCAAGCGTAGTCGGGGCGCCCCGCGAGCGCGCGATCTTCCGGTCCAGGGAGTGCGAAATCTCGGCGCGGCGCCGCGCTCGGCGCGGCGCCGTGACAACCCGGTGACGATCGGTCCTTAGCAGGGGAGGATGCACGTCGCCGCGGCACGTCCCGAGAACCTCCTCCGCTCCCTCCAACACGCGGGCTCGTCGCTGGGCATCCTCCTGCTCCTGGAGTGGGTGCTCGACGCGCGCGGGGCGGTGGTCGCGGCGTGGGCGTTCGCGGCCTTCGCGTGGACCCTCGAGGTGACCCGGCGGCGCATCCCGGCGTGGAACCTGCAACTCATGCGTTGGTTCGGGCCGATCGCCCACCGCCACGAGGCGTTCCGGGTCAACTCGGCCACGTGGATGGGCACCGGACTGGCCGTCATCGCCCCGTTCTTCGCCACGCCCACCCTCGCGCTCGCCGTGGCCACCGTCGGCTTCGGCGATCCCGCGGCCGGGTTCGTCGGTCGTCGGTTCGGCAAGCACAAGCTGGTGAACGGGCGGTCGGTGGAGGGGACGCTCGCCTACGCGGTCGTCGCGTTCCTCGTCGGCTGGGCCGCCATGGCGGTGTGGCACCCCGAGCTGGGCGCGCGCGGCGTGGTGGCGGCGGCGGTCGCGGGCACCACCGGGGCGCTCACCGAGTTGTTCTGTCGCAACGTCGACGACAACTTCCTGGTCCCCATCCTCAGCGCCGCCGCGGTGGGCCTGGTATTGCAGGGGGGCGGCGCGCTCGGATAGGCCTGGATACGTCGCCGCATGGCGACGGCACGGTGGTTGGATTGGTTCGGGTTGGTCTTGGCGGCGGGTCACGTGGAGACCCCCCCCGAGGACCTCGTCCCGAGCACGTTCGCGCCGGAGGTGCGGTTGCTCCTCGGCCCCGCGTCGGTGCCGATCGGGCTCGAGCTCGCGACCACCGTCGGGTGGGGGCAGTTGCGCCCCGCGCCCTACTCGTTCTTCTCGGTCGAGCAGCGCGTGGGCGGCACCCTCGAAGCGTACGCCCTCGACCGCATCGAGGTGCCGCTTCGCGTGGGGCTCACCACCCGGCTCACCAACGTCCCGCCCGAGGAGCGAATCGACGGCCGCACGGTCGAGGAGTCGTTGTACTTCCCGCCGGGCACGCTCGAGCCCGGAGGGTACCTCGGTGTGGCGCTCCGCGTGCGCGTCACCGACGCCGTTGCGGCCCGACTGGACTTCACCGCCACCCTGCACCTCGGGAGACAACCCGAGCACCGGGGCCCCCACCAGTTCATCGACGCCGCCGTGGCGGCGGGGGTCGAGGTGCGGCGGCGCGACCCGATCGACTACGACCAGGACGGGGTGCCCGACCGCACCGACCGCTGCGTGCGGGTCGCGGAGGACGTCAACGGGCGGCTGGACGAAGACGGGTGCCCCGAGCTCGACGACGACCTCGACGAGATCCCCGACCACCTCGATCGGTGCCCGCTCCAGGCCGAGACCCGCGACGGATTCGAAGACGCCGACGGGTGTCCCGACCTCAACGACGACGGCGACCGTTGGCCCGACGCCATCGACCAGTGTGTCCTGCAGGCCGAGACCGAGAACGGCTGGCTCGACGGCGACGGGTGCCCCGACGAGGGGCCGGCGGCGCTGGTCGCGCTCGAGGGCGTCTTGCCCGATTCACAGGTCATCGCCGCGTTCACGGCGCTGGCCGCCGAGCCGCGGGCCCGCATCGGCCTGGTGGTGCATGCCGACCTCGGCGCCGAGCGCGCCCAGCGCGAAGCGGCCGCGTTGGCGCGGGTCGAGGTGCTGCGCTCGGCCGCCAAGACGCGCGGCCTCGCCACGCGGGTCGCCGTCTGGGCGGTGGCCCACCCCGAGCCCGCTGAGCCCCGACTCCGGGCGCGCGAGGTGCCGCCGGGGGGCTGGGTCGAGCTGAGTCTGCTCGATCCGACCGACGTCAACGGGCAGCCGATGGCGCTCTGGGACGCGTTGCCGTACGTGCCCGCGCCCTGACGGCCGGGCTACAGCGTGGCGATGCTCCTGGTCCTCCTCGTCGCCTGCGACACCGCCACCGAGAACCCGCTCCTGTACACCTTCCCGGAGGGCTTCCGCTGGGGCGCCGCGGGGGCGGCCCACCAGATCGAGGGCGGCAACACCAACAACAACTGGTACCAGTTCGAGACGCTGCCCGAGTTCGCCGGCAAGACCGCCGAGCCCTCCGGCAACGCGGTCGACGGCTACGCCCGCTACGAAGAAGACGCCGACCTCGCCGCCAGCCTGGGCGCGGGCGTCACCTACCGCTTGAGCATCGAGTGGAGCCGGGTCGAGCCGAGCCGCGACGCGTGGGACGAGGCCGAGTGGCAACATTACCGCGATGTGTTGGAGGCGCTCGTCGCACGCGGCGTCGTGCCGATGGTCACCCTGCATCACTTCACCGAGCCGATCTGGGTGCAGGACCTCGCCGACCTGGACTGCGCCGCCGGGCCCACCGACGCCAACCTGTGCGGGTGGACGAACCCCGACGTCCCGGCCGAGTTCGCGGAGTTCGCGCACGAAGCGGCGACCCGCTTCGGCGACCTCGTGGACGAGTGGAGCACGTTCAACGAGCCCGGGGGTTACCTGTTGTCCGGCTACCTCGGCGGCGCGTTCCCCCCCGGGTACCTGAC
This sequence comes from Pseudomonadota bacterium, assembly GCA_005776735.1. Classification (GTDB taxonomy): domain Bacteria; phylum Myxococcota_A; class UBA796; order UBA796; family SXON01; genus SXON01. The sequence continues at coordinate 5,182 of SXOM01000118.1, read as the reverse complement.
CATCTCCAAGACCGGCATCGCCGAGCGCGTGGTGCCGGTGGCCGAAGGGTTGTTCGACGGCCACGTCGCGGCGTACCACGCGGTGCACGAAGCCGACGTCGTCGACGCCGACGCCGACGGGGCCGCGGCGATGGTCGGCTTCACCAACTCGATCCAGTGGATCGTGCCGGTCGACGAGGACGACCCCGCCGATGTCGCGGCGGCCGACCGCATCCGGTCGTTGTACGCCTACATCTTCCCCGATGCGGTGATCTCGGGCCTGATGGACCGCGACCTGGACGGCGTGCCCGAAGAGGCACACCCCGAGTGGGCGGGCACCGTCGATCAGTTGGGGTACCAGTACTACTTCCGCATGTACGTCAAGGCCGAGGACGGATTCCCGCCGGTGGACGCGGTCATCTGCGACCGCACCATCCTCGAGCTCCTCGGGTTGTCGCCCGCGAGTTTTGGGTGCCCCGAGCCGCACCCCGACGATGTCACGCAGATGGACTACGAACACTACGCCGCGGGCCTCGGGTTGCTCGCCCCGGCCCTGGCCGAACGGTATCCGGGCGTTCCGTTGCGGGTGACCGAGGCGGGCATCGCCACCACCACCGGGCGCCGCCGGGCGGAGAGCATCGTACGGCAGCTCGCCGGCCTCAGCGACGCGATCGCGGCCGGCGCGCCGGTCGACGGCTACATCCATTGGTCGCTCACCGACAACTACGAGTGGGCCGAGGGTTTCCGGCCGCGGTTCGGCTTGTGGACGGTCGATTTGGACACCTACGAACGCACCGAGACCGAGGGCGCCGAGGTGCTCCGTACGATCATCGCCGACGGCGGCATCCGCCAGAGCGTGTGGGACACCTACGGCGAGGGTGAGCACCTGAGCCCGGGGGAGTAGCGCGCGGCGGCAGCGCGGGGCGCGCCCGCCCCGATCGAGGTCGGGACGGTCGCGGCGCCCCGTCCTACACGTTGATGCTCTGGGGTACCCGGCTCGGGAGCAGGTGCACGTAGGGCCGCTCGCGGGTACCATCGGCGTTCGCCGCGGCGATCTGGGCCTCGACCTCGCGCAGGTCGGCCTGGAACGCCGGGAGCAGCGACTCGAGGACCACGCGGTCGGCGAACCACGGCTCGCGCACGCCGTTGGGGTTCTGGTAGTTGCCGAGTCGCGAGTGGTACAACGTCCCGAGCAGGTACAGGAACTCGGCGTGCAGCTCGGCGCGGCGCAAGGGCGGCGTCATGCGCAACCACGCTGCCTCGTCGGGCGCTTCCCCCGGGGGCGCCCAGCCGGCGCCGGCGCTGGTCGGCGCGAAACTGCTGTCGGTCCACTGGGGGAAGTTCACCGCCGCGTGCCCGGCCGACGGGATGTAGACGAGCTCGGTGAGCACCGTCACGAGGTCGGCCCGGGTCTGCACCACGCCGAAGCCGCCCACGCCGCCGGCGGTGACCGGCTGGCCGAGCGCCGCCGCCCAGTTGCGGAGCTCGGGGTCGGCCTGGAGCGCCGCCTCGTCGCGGTAGGCATTCGCAACATACGCCGACACCCACCGACCGATCGCGGCGTGCACCCGCAGGGCGTCGTCGCGCCACGGGTGCACCGGGAGCACGGAGCGGTCGTCGAGGCCCTGGCGGGCGAGCCACTTCGGCAAGGTGTCCGCACGCAGATCGAAGGCCTGGACGGCGGCGGCCGCCGCCCCACGGATGGCGGGCATCGTGGCGGCGAAGGTCTGGTCGATGGCCCCAAAGTCCGCGAGCAGGTGGTTCACGGCCATGTCGTTGACCGAGATCGTCCCTTCGACGTGCGGCGCCAAGAGCTTGAAGATGGGGTGGCGCGTGGAGAGGTGGCGGAACGTCGCCAACGCCACCGGCTCGGCCACCAGGTGCGTGCGCGCGAGGTGGGTGATCGGCTCGTAGTACACCATGTCGGCCGACTCCACGGCGTAGCGCGCCATCGTCCACCGCCACCCGTCCCGCGGCGTCGCCAACGCTCCCTCGGGCGCCACCTGGATCGCCACCGGGCGCAGGCGACCGCCGTCGGGCGGCACCGCGAACAGTGAAAACGGCGTGTAGAGCTGCATCGGCGTGCCGTCGGAGGCACACTTGCGCTCCAGGCCGGCCAGGGCCCGGTGGTCGAGGCCGAAGAGGCGGCCTTCGTCGGCCGCACGGCGTACGGTGTCCCCGGCCGTCGTCGCCGCGGCGAGCGTGGCGTCGTCGAGGGGAAAGCCGGTCGGCAGGTGGGTGGTGCGCGCCAGGCAGGGCGCGTTGGCCCCGGTGAGGCGGCGCCGGGTGAACGCCGAATCGTCGAGGGCGTCGTCGTGGGCCGGGCTCAGCGGCAGCTCGCGGAAGAGCGAGCGGTGCTGGTCGAGCGAGGTCGCCCGCTTCTCGGGGTCGGGCGACTGGTAGAGGTACAGCGGCGAGCTCGACTCGAAGACCACGAGCGCTTCGCCAGTCCCGGCGCCGAGCACGCCGCGCAGGCGCTTGTCGACGATCTCGGTGAGGACCTCGTGGGCTGGCAGCTCGGGGGGCAGGCGGTCGGCGCGGGCTTCGAAGGCGACGAGCGCCCCCTCGACGACCTTCTCGAACTCTTCGGCCGCCTTGCGCTCGAGCTCGGCGGCCGCCATGAACGGGGCGGAGGCGAGGAGGCCGTGGTCGGCGCGGTGGGCCTCGACCTTGTTGGCGAGCACGTTGAGGCCGATGCGAGAGGACACCTTGGCGGCGGTCAAGGTCCAGCTCAGGCCCGGACGCGCCGCGTCGGGCACGCCGGCGCACATCACCAGGGGCGGCAACTTCTGGGCGTCGGGCTGAAACTTCTCGGCGGCGCCCGCGAGCTCGGCCGCGCGGGTGGCCGGGTCCGGGTCGTCGGCCGGCAAGCAGTCAGCGGTCGCGATGACCGGCGCGCGGGACCTCAGGCGCGCCGCGGCCATCGCGGCGTACGCGGCCCGCCGTACGCGATTCAGGCCGCCGACGGGGCGGTGGGCCTCGATGCAGTTCCACGGGTCGAAGCGGAGGTTTTCGGCGTACTCGTCGGCGCCCACGAGCTCGAGCGACTGCGGGGGAAGGTCCAACGTGGCGACGACCTCGAACGGGCACTCGGCTTCGGCCCACTCGACCGAAGCGTCCTCGACCGGCTGGCGTGCCGGGTCGACCTGGCGCTGGACCGCGAGCTCCAGCCGGACGGGCTTGTCGCCGAGCCACCGGCGGCTCGCGACGAGCAGGTGCTCGGTGGGGTGCTCGTCGGTGTTGTCGACCGCGTGCGCGGGGCGGAGACGGAGCTTCACCACGTGCGGGCCGAGCTTGTAGGGCACGGAGCTGTGGAAGGTCTGGCCGAGGAGGTTCGGCGGCACCCCGAGGATGTCGTGGGTGATCTCCGCGCGCGCTTTGCCTTCGCCGCCGGTGAACCACCTCAGGCCGGTGCCTTCGGCCGCGTACACGAGCATGTCGCGGAACGAACGCACGGTGCCGAACGGCACCACCGCCGCGTTGATGAAGACGAAGTCCTGCGCGTCGGGCTCTGCGGTGTCGGTGAGGCGCTCGCCGGCCACGCCGCGCAGCTTCACCGCGAGCCCGCGCACGTTGGGCACCCGGTCGGGGAGGGCCATGTCGGGCGTGCTGGAGCCGCGGAGCCACACGTCGAACGAGCGCCCCTCGGCGAAGACGCCGTGGCGCAGGTGCTCCGGCAGGTCGGCCGCGACGGTGAGCGTGCCCCGGTACATGCCGTGCGACTTGGCGTGCGCGCCGCGGAGCTGCGGGCCGTCCCCGTAGCGCTTGCGGACGGTGGTGCGCATGGTCGCGACGATCTCGTCGATCATCGCGGCCTCGCCGACCTCCTCGGTCTCACAGGGGTCGAGTGTCTGGCCGGAAGTCGTAGTTTTTGGCATGATGCCCCCCGAAGTGGTGGGCGAGTATCGCACATCGCCCCGGAGCCCCGCTGACCCTCGCCCCCGCGCCTGCCCAGACCTACCTTCCCGCCCGCCTCGCGAGCGTGGTCGAGGTCGATCCCGCGCGTCCGGACGAGGGCGCCGTCACGACGCGGCGGGGCGCAGTCGGTTTCGTCGACATCTCGGGGTTCTCGGCGCTCACTTCGGAGCTCTTCGCGCGGCGAGGGGTCGCCGGCATCGACCAGCTCGCGCGGGTGCTCGACGCCCGCTTCGGCGCCATCGCCGCGCTCGTGGAGCAGGAAGGTGGCGAGATCGTCGCCATCGCGGGCGACGCCCTGGTGCTCTGGTGGGACGGCGAGCTCGAGGACGCGGTCGCGCGGGCGAGCGCGTGTGCGCTCGCGATCCAGCGGCTCCTCGCCCAGGAGGCCGCGGTCGAAGGGGTGACCTTGCGCGCGCGGCAGGTCGTCCTGGCGGGCGAGTTCGAGATCGCCCGGTACGGGGGCCCGCCGCACGCGTGGTGGGTGGTGCTCGGCGGTCCGCCGATGTTGGCGTTGGCGTCGTTGTCCTCGCGGGCGCCGGTCGGGGGCGTGCTCGTGGACGACACCGCGTCGACGTGGGTGCGCGGCCCCTCGGTGCCCGCTCCCGACGGGGGGGCCGGGCGGCTCTTGACGGGAGCCTACGCTCGCGCTCCCGCCGGTGCGTCGCCTCTGGCGCCCACGCTCCGCGAGCCGGAGTCGTGGCTCGAGCCCGCCCACCTGGCGCGTGCGCGGTCGCTCGAGTCGCCGACTGCCGCCGAGCTGCGGAGCATGGCGGTCCTCTTCGTGCGCGTGGCGCGTCCGGAGGCCGAGCGTGCCTACCGCGCGCGCGCCGCGGTGCGGGCGGTGCAGGCTGCGATCGCCGACCACTTGGGCGTCGCGGTCCAGGTGCTCGTCGACGACAAGGGCCTCGTCGTGGTCGGGGCGTTCGGCCTCCCCGGCGCCGATGCGTTCCGGCCGGCCGACCCGGCGCTGGCGGCGGTCGAGATCGAGGGGGCGCTCCGGGCCGCGGGCCACAGCGTCGGCGTGGGCCTTGCCACCGGGCCCATCGTCGTGGCCGACCTGCGGCTGGGATCGTGCCGGCGCATCGCGCTCACCGGAACCGCGCTGAACCTCGCAGCGCGGCTGATGATGCTCGGCGAGGGCGCGTGGTGCGACTCCGGGTCGGCGCGCGCGGCGGCGGGCGCGGTGCAGCTCGGCCCGGTACGACCGTTCCGGCTCAAGGGGTTCGCGGGGCCGGTCGCGGTGCGCCAGCTCCTCGATCGCAGCGCGGCCCCGGCGCCCCCGCCG
>SXOM01000117.1 GCA_005776735.1 Pseudomonadota bacterium | reverse complement strand
CCTTGTGCGGGGCAAACGCCAGCGCGGCCGCGACGTGCACCTCGCGGCGTTCCGCGCACCGGGCGTCGTGCTCGCGCAGCACCTGGCGACACCCCTCCACCGCCAGGTTCGCGTCGCGGACGGCGGCCTCGACCTGCGGTGCCTCGGCGACGAACGCGGCCCACGCGTGGAGCCGCTCGCGGACCGGCGCCCAAACGGGCGCGAGCCGCGCGGCCTCGGGGTGCGCGTGGAGCCATTCGGCGGCGTGGCGGGCGGTCTGCGTGGCCGCGTCGAGCGCTTTCTGGAGCTTCGTGACCTCGCCCTTGGTCTTGGCGAGTTCGCCCTCCGCACCCGCTACCGCCCGCGCCGCGGCGCCAAGCGTGGCGACGGCCTCGACGAGCTGTCCGTCGAGGGTGCGTGCCTCGGCGACGCGCGGGGCCAGCGCGCCGACGGCGGCTTCGACCTCGGCAAGGTGGGCCTCGGCCCGCGCCGTCGCTTTCGTGGCGTCGGGCACCGCCGTGAGGGCGGCCGCGGCCGCCTCGTCGTACGTGCGGAGCTGCTGGACGTGGTCGGTGAGCGCCGCGCTGGCACGGTCGGCCTCGGCCAGGAGCGCGCCGAGCCCGAGCGCCCGGCGGTGCGCCACCAGGGCGTCGGCCTGAGGTTGAAGCGATGCACGGTGCTCCCGCGCGGCCTCGAAGCCCCGGCGCGCCTTCTCGACCGCTTCCCGACGCCCCTCGGCGGCGGTGGTCCAGGCGTGCGCCGCCTGGGCAGCCGCCAGCTCGGAGGCGGCCGCATCGGCCTCGGTGCGCGCCGCCCGCGCCTGGTGCTCCAGCGCCGCGTGCTCCTCGGGGGAGCGCGGCGCGGTGGCCGCGAGCGCCGCGTCGAGCTCGCCCAGCGCCTTCTGCGCTTCGGCGGCCCGGCGGTGGGCCGCCTCGGAGAGCTCGGCGTACAGGCCGGAGTCGGTGATCCACTCGAGCGCCTGCGCACGTTCGCCCGCCTTGGCGTGCAACAACCGCGCGAACTCGCCCTGGGCCAAGAGGACGCTGCGCGTGAACGACTCGTACTCGAGCCCCACCAGCTTCTCGATCGCGGCGAGCGTCTGCGTCTTCTTGCCGGTGTCGTGCGCCGTGCCGTCGGCGCGACGGAGCGTGACCTCGGCTTCGCCCAGGTCGCGCGCACGCGGGCGACGACGGACCGACCACCGCGCGATCCACCTCGCTTCGTCGGTGCCGGTGAACTCGACCTCGGCGAACGCCACGTCGGCGCCGCGCCGCACGACGGAGCGCGGGTCGGTGGCGGCGAGGCCCTCCTCGCCGATCAGCACGCCGCCGCCTCGCCCCAGGCGCGGCGTGCGGTCGTACAGGGCCAGGCACAGCGCGTCGAGCAGGGTGCTCGTGCCGGCGCCGGTGGGCCCCACGATGGCGAAGAGGCCGCGGGCGAGGGGGCCGGTGTCCAGGTCGAGCACGAACGGGGCGGCCAGGGACGCCAGGTTGGCGCCGGCGATGCGATGCAGCTTCATCCGCGCACCCGCTCGGCCCGAACGGATTCGAGCAGCTCGTGGAACGCGGCGCGCACCGCGGCGGCCGGCGGCTCGGGCTCGTGGAGGCCCCAGAACTCCGCGAAGATGTGCTCGGGATCGGCCTCGGCCAGGGAGGCGGCGGAGATGCCGGGATCGCCGCCCATCAGGCGGGGCGAGTGGTCGACCAGGCGGGCCAGCCATGCGTCGCGGTCGTCGAGCGCGGCGTCGAGTTGGCCGCGGAGGTCGGGGACCCGCACATCTTCGCGCACGGCGATGTCGAGGTAGGGCCGCGCGTGGGCCGGCCCGGCCCCGCGTGCAGGGAGCTGCGCCAGCCGCCACAACACCTCGACCAGCCGGGCCGTGCCGGCCTCCGGGATGCGCACCACCTCGACACGCCGCGGCACGCGGCGCGGTTCGACCACGGCGGGGGTGCGCCCCTGGAGCGTGACGGCGAGCACCTGGTGGTCGTAGGTGCGCTCGTCGAGCGCGAGCGGCAGGGGCGACCCGCAGTACCGGAGGTGCTCGTGCCCGCCGACCCTCTGGGCGCGGTGGAGGTGGCCGAGGGCGAGGTACTGCACCGCGTCGACGAAGAGCTCGGCCGGGAGCGCCGCTTCGTTGCCCATCTGGATCTTGCGCTCGCTGTCGACGCTCGAGACGGCGTGCGCGAAGAAGGAGTGGCCGGTCGCGACGACGGCGGCGTCGGCCCCGGCGCGATCGTCGGCCGCGGCCAACGCTTCTTCGTAGAGGGCGGCGATGGCGGCGGACGCCGCGGCGGGGGACGCGAGCGCGGCGACCGGGAGGTCCTGCAGGCGGACGTAGGGCATGGCCACCAGCCACGCCGCGACCGCGCCGCCATCGCCGCGCAGCGGAACGAGCACCCGGTCGACATCCAGCGACCCGTCGGCGCGGCGGGGCACCACGCCCACCACGTGCACCCCGAGCTCGTCCAAGAGCGGCGAGGGCGCGTCGAGCCGGTGTCCGGAGTCGTGATTGCCGCCGACCACGACGATGCGCACCTCGGGCAACGCCGCGCGCAGCGTGCGGAGGAACCGGTAGTACGCCGCCTGCGCGCGCGCGGAGGGGTTGCTGGTGTCGAACACGTCGCCGGCGACGACCACGACGTGCGCGGCGAACAGGACCGCCTGGGCCACCAGCCAATCCAGGAACGCCCCGTGTTCGAACTCGCGGTCGCGACCGTGCAGCTCGTGGCCGAGGTGCCAGTCGGAGGTGTGGAGCAAGCGCAAGGGAGGCATCGGGGTTCCGGGGACCCGACGAGCCTATGCACCCGGCCGGCCAAAAAATGGCGAGATCGCAGCGCGCGGGGAGCGGTGGGCGCGCGGACGGCGCGCGGCGACCGCCGGACCCTGCCCGCGTCCGACCGGTCGCGGGTCGCCGCCCACACCGATGGACCGACCTACAACGCGAGCGTTTTACGGAGGGAGGCGACGATGGCGGCGTAGCGCGTGCCGTCCTCGATCTCGCGGATCGCGAGTCGGTACAAGAGGTGCCCGTGGCCGTAGCTGAGCTCCTTCACGTCGGCGCCGACCTCCATCGGCGGCCCGTCGGGCGCGCCGAGGCGCAAGCGCAGGGCCCCGCCCTCGACGAAGACCAGCGGGAAGCCGGACGGTGCGCTGATGACCCACTCGTCCGGGTGGAGCTCGACGATTCGGACCTCGCCCTGGACCAGCGAGACCGCCCCGCCCGTGGGGGGCAGCGCCTCGAGCACCAGTCGACCGCCGGCGCCTTCGGACGCGCGGCGCCACCCGTCGATGAACCCGAGGAGCACGCCGCCCTGCGAGCGGTCGGGCACGGGCACCCCGGTGCGCAAGACGCTCGCTTCGAACGTCCACGCCACGCCGTCGAGGGTGAGCCAGACCCGGACGTCGGTGCCCGTGGCGGGCGCGCCCGCGCCGAACGAGAGCACCACGCCGCCCTTCTCGACGCGAACCACCTGGCCGCGAACCACGGTGCCGTTGCGCGGAAGCGCGTCGACCGGGACGCGGGCGTCGGCGGCGGCTTGCAGCGTGCGGCGGGGGTCGTCCATCGGGGGCGCCGCTATCCCGATCCGCCCAGCGGTGGGCTACTCGGGGGCATGCGCGTGGCCCACCTGACCGATCTGCACGTCGAGCGGCCCCCGAGCCTCGGCGAGTGCTTCAACAAACGGCTCGCAGGTGCCGTCAACCTCTACGTCCTCGGGCGGCACCACCACTTCTCGGCCGCCGCGCAGGCCGCGGCCGTCGCGGCGGTCGAGGCCGTCGAGCCCGACCTCGTCCTGTGCACCGGCGACCTGACCGCGACCGCGACCGAAGCGGAGTTCGCGGCGGCGGCGGCGTTGGTCGCGCCGCTGGTGCGGCGCTTCCCCTGGGCGTCCATCCCGGGGAATCACGACGTCTACACCGACGAGAGCGTGGGAAGGTACGCGCGGACGTTCGGCGAGTGTGGGCCCGTGCGCGTGCAGCGTCACGGTGGGTGGGACGTGGTCCTGGTCGACGTGTGCCACCCCGACTGGTTGTCGCGCGGGTGGCTCGGTGCAGACGGGCTCGTGGCGCTGGCACGAGCGATCTCGGATGGCGATGATCCCGCCCTCGTCGCGCTGCACTACCCGCTGCGGGGGCGGCGGGGCGAGCCCTACGGCCCCGCGGCCCGGGCGTGCGTCGACGCCCGGGAGATCGAGGCGGTGATCCTGGGGAGCCCCCGCGTGCGGCTCGTGGTGCACGGGCACGAGCACCATGGGTACCGGACCGAACTGGTCGGGGAAGGCCGGCGCATCCCCATCGTGAACCCCGGCGCGTCCGGCTACGCACACCTTCCGGACCGGGGTCGCACCGCGCACCTCTGCGTCTACGAGCTCGATGGCAACGCGGTCGTGGGGGTGGAACGCCACCGGTTCGACGGGGAGCGGTTCGTGCCCGAGCCCGGCGGGGCCTTCGCCACCGGGGGGTAGCCTACTCGGCGGCGTGCTCGCGGATCCGGTCGCGCACGCCGGGGGGCAGCGGAACCAGCCGGTTCTGGCGGTCGACGCACACCAGCTGCACCACGCCCTCGACCATGGCGGCGCGCGCGCCGGGGCGCCACACCGACTGCTGGAAGACCGCCCGGTACTCGCTCTCCATGCGCACCGTGGTGCGGATCTCGAGGCTGTCGCCCAGGCCGGCGGGCTCGCGGAACGAGAGCTCGCACTTGTAGACCACGAACCCGGTGCCGTCGTCGCGCCACAGCCGCACCAGCTCGGCGGGGCCGAGCAGGTGCTCGCGCGCGCGCTCGAAATAGCGCAGGTAGTTGGCGTGGTACACCGCGCCGCTCAGGTCGGTGTCCTCGTAGTAGATCTGCAGCGGGGTCACGTGCGTCACGCGTCGGGGTCCTCGTCGCGGAGGCCGTACTCCTTCATCTTGAGCTGCAGCGCCTTGCGGGAGATGTCGAGGCGACGCGCGGTGCGCGTGACGTTGTGGCTCTCCTGGTCGAGCGACTTGAGGATGAGGTCACGCTCCAGGCGGGCGGTGTGGACACGCACGTACTCTTTGAGGCCGATGCCCCCAGGCTCGACGGGCGGGAGGGCGCCCGGGGCGGCGGCGGCGGGGGGCGCTTCGTGCTCGGGGAGGGCCTCGGCGCCGAGCGACTCGCCGTCGGCCAGGAGCACGCCGCGCTCGATGGTGTTTTCGAGCTCGCGGATGTTCCCCGGCCAGTGCCAGTCCACCAGGCGGGCCATCGTCTCGTCGTCGACCACGCGGACCGCCTTGCCGAGCCGCTCGTTGAAGCGCCGGACGAAGTGCTGGACCAGAAGTGGAAGGTCTTCCTTGCGTTCGCGCAACGGCGGCAGGCGAATGGGGACCACGGCGAGGCGGTAGTACAGGTCTTCGCGGAAGGCGCCGCTCTGGACCTGGGCCTGGAGATCGACGTTGGTGGCCGCGATCACCCGCACATCGACCTTGAGGGGGCGCGTGCCGCCCACGCGGTCGACCACGCGCGCCTGCAGCGCGCGGAGGAGCGTGACCTGCACGTCGCGGCCGAGCTCGCCCACCGCGTCGAGAAACAGCGGGCCGCCGGCGGCGAGCT
>SXOM01000116.1 GCA_005776735.1 Pseudomonadota bacterium | reverse complement strand
CTCGGCGGCCCCGGGCCCCTCGCGTTGGCGGTGTCGCTCGTCGCGGCGCCGGCGGCGCTCGCCGCGATCTGGGCGCTCCGCCAACACGAGGTCGCGACCTACGGGCCCGAGGTCGTGGTCCGCCTCGGCAAGTACGCGCCGGCCTCGGTGTGCCTCTTGGCCTGGTGGTTCGGCGCCGGCGCGGCCCGCGTGGCCGGCGACGACGCGGTCACCGCCTGGGCACGCGGCTGGGACGTCGCTGCCGGCGCGTTCGGCGCCGCCTACGTCCTTGCGGCCATCGCCAAGCTGCGCGAGGCCGGGTGGGCGTGGGCGCGCCCCGAGGCGATGGCGTTGTTGCTCGCCGAGCGGGGGTTCGGGGCGATGGGCCCGGTGCGCCTCGCGCTCGCGCGCAGCCGGGCCGCTTGCGCGGTGGTCGGGGCCGCCGGCCTCGGCATCGAGCTCGGCGCGCTCGCCTTCGTCTGGCCGCCGGCCCGACCGTGGGCGGCCGCGACCATCGTGGGGTTCAAGGCGATGACCTGGGGCCTCTTCGGCTACTTCGAGCCCGAGTGGGTGCTGGCGGCGTTGGCCGTCGGCGTCGCGGTGGCGGGGTAGGCCCCCCACCCCGAGCCCGGCGGCGGAGCGGCACCCTGACCAACCTCGGCGCGGGCGGGCGGCGCCCTCAATCCTCGGCGCCGCCCCCACCGCCGTAGCCGCGCAGCATGAAGCCCCAGGTGTAGGCGGTGCCGGTGTAGGCGCAGGTCGCGCCGTCGACCCACGCCCAGGTGTAGTCCAGGCGCGCACCGCAATATTCGCCCGCGTAGTCGGTCATGTGGCCGCGCGGGCCCCACTGACCGTCGCTGTCGCACGCGTACTCGGTCACGACGCTGCCGCTGTATTGGTAGTCCACGCAGGCCATCACCATCAACGAGTCACTGGGGCCGTAGGTCCCCTGCGCGAAGGCCAGTCCAGGGTCGCCGATATGCAGGTTGATCGCCGTCTCTGACCACACCTGACCCGGATAGGACTGCCCCTCCGACAGCCCGTACGTCTGGTTGAACACCGCGATCTCGTCAAAACCGAGGCAGGCGAGATCGACCGAGAAGTCGGGATCGCCCGGACTGTTCCGCACCGAGAGTCCGAGCGTGGTCACGGCGCTGGCGGCCTGCCACCCCGCCGCCGTCCAGCCGCCGCCGTCGGTGGTCTGGTCGCACCAGAAGTCGGACGGTGCGCCGCCGCACGGGTCCAGGGTGTAGACGCCGTCGGTCGTACCGACGCCCAGGTCGAGCAGCTCCTGGCAGCTCCGGCAGGCGGTCACGCTCGCGTCGGCGTCGTTGCAGTCGGTGGCGTCCGCCACGGTGTCGGCGGGCTGCGTACACGCGTGGACCGCGAGGCTCGGGTCGCCCGCGCCGTCGCCGTCGTGGTCTTCGTACCAGGTGCCCGCGGCGGCGCCGTCGTCGACCTCGCCGTCGCAGTCGTCGTCCACCGCGTTGCAGACCTCGGTGGCGCCCGGCTTGACCTCGGCGCGGGTGTCGTCGCAGTCGTCGTCGTTCTTGACCCATCCGTCCGACGGTTCGCACGCTTCGCTCGAGGCGGAGGCGTCGCCCCACCCATCCCCGTCGGCGTCGACGTAGACGGTCGTCGTCAGGCCCTCGTCGACGCGCCCGTCGCAGTTGTTGTCCACGCCGTCGCACACCTCCTCCGCGTCGGGGTGGATGTCGGGATCGCCGTCGTCGCAGTCGTCCTCGCTCGCGGAGAAGCAGTCACAGTCGCCGTCGGAGCAGCCGTTGTCGCACCTCGGCTCCGCGCTGTCGGCGACCGCCGAGGTGTCGGCCTCGGCGGCCCCGGCGGTGTCGCCAGGCTTGGTGTTCGAGCAGGCCAGGGCCAGGAGGGCGAACAGGGGGAAGGCGCGCATGGGCACGAGGATACTCCACTACCCCAAGCGTTCGAGCCGCTGGCCGGTGAGCGCCTCGATGTCGGCGAGCCATCCGCGCTCCGCGGCGGCGCAGAAGCTGACCGCCACCCCGACCGCCCCGGCCCGGGCGGTGCGCCCGATGCGGTGCACGTAGCTCTCGGGGACGTTGGGGAGGTCGTAGTTGACGACGTGGGTGACCCCCTCGACGTCCAGCCCTCGGCTCGCGATCTCGGTGGCGACGAGCACCCGCAGGTCGCCGCGGGCGAAGGCCGCCAGCGCAGCGAGGCGGTCGGGCTGCGGGCGGTCGGCGTGCAGCGCGTCGGCGCGCACCTTGGCCACCCGGAGCGAACCCACGAGCTTGTCGGCGCCGTGCCGCGTGCGGACGAAGACGATCACGTGCGTGGTGTCGGGCTGCGCGAGGAGCGAGAGCAGGAGCTCCCGCTTGGCCGGCGGCTCCACGAACCACACCTGCTGCCGCACGCCCACCGCGGGCGCCGCGGGCGCCGCGACCGACACCCGCACCGGCTGGCGGAGCACCTGCGCGGCGAGCTGCTCGATGTCCCGCGGGAGCGTCGCCGAGAAGAGCGCCGTCTGTCGGGCGGCCGGCAACGCCCGCACCACGCGCCGCACGTCGGCCAGAAAGCCCATGTCGAGCATCCGGTCGGCCTCGTCGAGGACGAAGACCTCCACCCCGCCGAGCCGGACGACCCCCTGCCCCATCAGGTCGAGCGGGCGGCCCGGCGTCGCCACCAGGATGTCGGTGCCCTCCTCCATCGCGCGACGTTGGGCGCGTAGCTTCATCCCGCCGAAGACGACGGTGCACCGCAGCTCGGGCAGGTCGCGCCCGTAGGCCGCAAACGACGCGCGGATCTGCACCGCGAGCTCCCGCGTGGGGGCGAGCACCAACGCCCGCACCGGGCCGGCGCCCGGCCTCCCCGCCAACCGTTGCAGGATCGGGAGGGCAAACGCCGCAGTCTTTCCGGTTCCCGTCTGTGCGGTGCCGCACACGTCGCGCCCGGCCAACAGCGGCGGGATCGCCTGCGCCTGGATCGGCGTCGGGTCGGTGTAGCCGGCGTCCGCGAGGGCACGCCGGAGCGGCTCGATGAGCCCCAGGGGTTCGAAACTCAGCGGCCCTCCACGGCGGGGAGCGGCGCATATCCACCCCGGGGGGCCGCGGCGCGACCGTCCCGAAGGCGGCCGGACCTCCCCGCGGCCCGCGGCGCCGTCGGGACCCTCCGCGCTTCGGGACCGGCCGCCGGCGCCGCCCAGGAGCGCGCCGGACCGGATACCCGGCCCCGATGGCGGCTCGCGCGTGATCGTGCACCTGCTCCTGGCCTGCGAGGCGACCCCCATCGCCCTCGCGCCGGAGCCCTCAGCCCAGCCCGAGGCCCTGCCCGCCGACACCGCGCCCCCCTGGACGGAGTGCGCGGCACCCCAAGCGGTGCGGCTCAACGAGGTCGTGGCGGCCAACGTGCACGGTGCGGTCGACGCCGACGGCGACTCCAGCGACTGGTTCGAGCTCGCGTTGGTCGACGGTGCCCCGGCCACCGCGCTCGCCGGGTGGGGCCTCTCCGACGACGGGGTCGGGCCGTGGCCGGTGCCCGAGGTGGAGCTGGGCGCTGCGCCGTTGCAGGTGTGGGCGAGCGGCAAGGACCGCACCGATGGCGAGCTGCACGTCGACTTCGCGCTCGACGCGGGCGGCGACGCGCTGTTCCTGCACGCGCCCGACGGGTGCGTCGCCGACCACGTCACGACGCCGCGGATGTACGCCGACACCGCCTACGGGCGCGACGTCGGCGGCACCTGGGCGTGGTTTGTCGAGCCCACGCCCGGGCGCAGCAACACCCCCGAGTCGCGCCCCGGGTTCGCGGAGGCCCCCCGCTTCGACCTCGAGGGTGGCGTGGTCCCCGCGGGAACGACCGTCGCGGCCACCGGCCCCGGGACCGTGCGCTACACCCTCGACGGGCGCGTCCCCGACGCGGACGACGACGTGTTGGGGGCGACCCTCCGCGTGCCCGCCGACGGGGTGCTCGTGGTGCGCGCACGTTCGTTCGTGGACGGCCTGTGGCCCAGCCGCCCGGCCACGCGCACCTGGTTCGGGGAGGAGGGGCTCGACGAGCTGGGGGTCACGCTCCTCGCGCTCACCGCCGAGCCCGACGACCTGTTCCACCCCGCGACCGGGATCCACGAGTACGGCCCCCCCGACTACGAGACGTGGTACCCGTACTTCGGGGCCAACTTCTGGGAGGTGTGGGAGCGCGACGTGCACGTGGAGCTGCACGCACCCGACGGGCGGGCGACCCTCGACACCGACGCGGGCATCCAGATCGCGGGCGGGTACAGCCGGGCGTTCGACCAGCGCAATTTCGAGCTGATCGCCCGCGAGGGGTACGGGGACGCGGTCTTCGGCGGCCAGGTGTTCCCCGAAGAGGAGGTCGACACCTTCTCACGGTTGTATCTGCGGAACGGCGGCGACTGGTGCTCGTCGCAGATCGTGGATGCTTCGGTGCAGGCCCTGTTCCGCGACGCCGACGGCACCCGCGACGAAGCGGTCGACGCGCAGGCCTACACGCCGACGATGGTGTGGATCAACGGGGAGTTCTGGGGGGTGTACGAGCTGAAGGAGCGGCTCGACGAGAGCTGGCCCGCCGCCCACCGGGGCGCCGACCCCGACGACCTGGACCTCGTGAAGCTCGGGTGGACCCACGACGCGAACTGGACACTCGAAGCCGGCGACTGGGCGGCGTTCGACACGATGGAGGCCGCCGTGGCCGCCGACGATCTGCGCGACGACGACGCGCTCGCGGCGTTCTTGACGATGGTGGACGGCGACAATCTCGCCGCGGCCGCGGTGGCCCAGGGCTGGATCGGCAACTCCGACTGGTGGTGGAACAACCTGCGGTTGTGGCGCCCGCGCGACGACGGGGCGCGGTGGCGGTGGATGGTCTACGACTTCGGCCACGGCTGGCCGGACGTGCGCACCGATCACCTGGCCACGACCGTGGGCGGCACCTGGGAGGGGATGCCGCTCGGCGAGATGTTGCTCAACCCGGGGTACGCCGACCGCTTCGCCGCGATTCACGCCGACTACTTCAACACCTCGCTCCGCGGCGACGAAGCGGCGGCGCGGGTGCGCGCGCTCGCCGACGAGGTGCGCCCGGTGATGGAGCGGCAACGCGACCGGTGGTGCGCCGGCGCCCCGATGGCCGCGTGGGAGGACATCGTCGACTACGCCGCGACCTTTGCCGAGCGCCGGGCCGACGTGATGGAAGGCCAGCTTCGGCTGCACCTCGGCGTGGGCCCGCCGACGGCGCTCGAGCTCGACGCCGACCCGGCCGACGCGGCGCGCTTCCACCTCGCGGTGGTCACCGTGGCCGCGCCCTTCGCCGGCCACTACCCTGAGGGTGTGCCGGTGGAGGTCACGGTGGTGCCGGAGCCCGGGTGGCGGCTTGCCGGGTGGTCGGACGGGGCGCTCGGCGCCGACGCGACCGTCACCCTGCCCATGACCGCTGCGACCGCGCTGACGGCGTTCCTGGAGCCGGAGTAGCGGCGGCCTACGGCGCGGCGAGGATGGCGGCGGGGTCGTCGGCCGCTGGGACGACCGGAGCCGCGGGAGCCGCGGGCGGGGCGGCCGGCGTCGCCGACGCCGCGGGCGTCGCCGGGGCCGGCACACCATCGCCCGCCGCGGGGGCGGTGGGGAGCTTTTCGACCACGCGCAGGCCGGGTTCGACGCCGATGGCGAGGTCGTCGCCCTCGACCGTCACGCCCCACCCCAGGTAGATCTGCGCCGCCGGCCGCAGCGCGGCGAGGCCGGTGAGGACGTCCTTCCAGGTGCAATCGACCTGGATGCGCAAGACGACGTCGCGCCCGGCGATGTCGACGAGATCGGCCAGGTCGATGACGTCGAGCCCGTCCTGCACGTGCGGCCCCGGCACCAGGATGAGCTCGCGCGGGTCGGGCATGCCGCCGGCCACGCGCAGGCGGAGCGGAAACGCACCACACCGGCCGAGCGCGAGCATGGGGTCGCCGAGGATGCGCCGGCCGAGCGCCTCGGACACCGGCTCGCACCCGACGATCGAGATGTCGCCGGCCGGGCTGTCGACCAGGAGCAGGTACAGGTCTTCGGCGCCCGCCGTGGACGGGAAGATGACGCCGTCGCCCCGCGCGAGGGTGTGCCCCACCTCGTTCCACGCTCCGCCGATCGGCGAGCGCCGCACGCCGCCGCCGTCGGTGAACTCGATCCACTGGGACATCGGCTCGCCGAGGACGAGCACCCGCGGCGGCAGCACCTCGACGCGGGGCACGTCATACCCGGGCGACGCCGCGAGCACCCACGCGGCGTGCGCACCGCCGAGCCGGCCCAGGAGGGTGCGGCGGATCAACAACCACGCCACGCCGAACAACGACGCGCCGAGGAGCGCACCGGTGGCCGCCACGTCGAGCCCCTGCCGCGGCCCCCCGTCGCGCGCGCGCAGCGCCCCGAGGCCCGGCAACACCGTGGCGAACGCCAGCACGGGCAGGCCCAGCAGCACCACCACCGCCTTGTGGGCACCGTCCTGCTGGGCAGCGTACGCGTCGGCGCGGTACCACGCCTGGTTGAGGTCGGCGTACAGCTCGGTGACCTCGGTCTCCAGGCCGCCGAGCGTGGTCGTGACCAGGCCGATGGTGGCCACGATGAACGCGGCCACGCCGACGCCGGGCACCGACAAGAACCGCGGCCGGAGCGCCGCGAGGGAGCCCGCCGCCAGGAGCGACATCAGCGCGATGAGCAGGCCCGGGAGCGCGATCGCGGGGCGCCCGATCTGCATGCCGGCGATGACCATCCCGAGCCCGGCCACGAGTCCCCCGCCCCCGGCGAGGACGGGCCCGAGGTTGCCCCGCTCGTTGTGACGGAGCGCCGCCACCGTCGCGCCGACCAGCGCCGGCATCGACAGGAGCGCCGCCAGCGCGCCCGCCAACGTGGCCGGGGCCGCCGCCTCGGCGCGGTCGTACAACAGGAACCACGGCGCCCACGCCGGGTCGGACAGGTCCCACAACCCGGCCTGCAACGTGGCGTAGCGGGACGACACCCCGAAGAGCCCGAACAGGAGCACCGCCACCGGCATCACGATGGACGCCGCGACCGGCACCCGCCGACCGAGCCCCAACGCAAAGCCGAGGGCAACCTGCACGGGCAGGCCCAGCGCGGCGATGCCGAGCGCCGTGAGTCCCCAGTCACCGAGGGCCGACCAGTCCATGCCGGGCCCCGATATCCCGCGCACGTTCGGCGCGACCGGGCGCGTGGGGGTTCCCCGCCCGCGCCCGCCGGGTTAGACCGCGCCCCTCCCGAGGGTCTTCATGAACGCTCCCATCCGTGTCGCCGTCACCGGCGCGGCCGGCAACATCGGCTACGCGCTCCTCTTCCGCCTCGCCTCCGGCGACTGCTACGGCAAGAACCAGCCGATCATCCTCCAGCTCCTCGAGATTCCGACGGGGCTCAAGGCCCTCGAGGGCGTGGTGATGGAGCTGCAGGACAGCGCGTTCCCCCTGCTCCACGGCATCGAGACCAGCGACGACCCGAACGTGGCGTTCAAGGGTGTCAACCAGGCGTTCCTGGTGGGCAGCCGCCCGCGCACCAAGGACATGAACCGCGCCGACCTCATCACCGCCAACGGCCCGATCTTCGTCGGCCAGGGCAAGGCCATCGCCGCCAACGCCGCATCCGACGTGCGGGTGCTCGTGGTCGGCAACCCCTGCAACACCAACGCGCTGATCGCCATGCACGCCGGCAAGGGAGTCCCCGCCGACCGTTGGCACGCCATGACCCGCCTCGACGAGAACCGCGCCAAGGCCCAGCTCGCCAAGAAGTCCGGCGCGCTCCCCGGCGCGGTCCAGAACGTCGGCATCTGGGGCAACCACTCCGACACGATGTACCCCGACTTCGCCAACGCGAAGATCAACGGCGCGGCGGCCACCCGCGTGTGCGACCGTGCGTGGCTCGAGGGCGACTTCCTCAAGACGGTGGCCACGCGCGGCAAGGCGATCATCGAGGCCCGCGGTGCCTCGTCCGCCGCCTCTGCCGCCTCCGCCGCGGTCGACCACATGTCGAGCCTGTGGCACGGCACCGCCCCCGGCGAGTTCACGTCGATGGCGGTGTGCTCCAACGGCGAGTACGGCGTTCCGAAGGGCCTCATCTTCAGCTTCCCGGTCACCGCCAAGGGCGGCAACTGGAAGGTGGTCGAGGGCCTGGAGCTCGACGACTTCGCCAAGGCGAAGATCGCCGCCACCACCAAGGAGCTCGAGTCCGAACGCGAGACGGTCAAGGACCTGCTCGGGTAGCGGCCCCGCGGTTCAGGGCGCGCGCCGGCCTCGATCGAGCTCCAGCCGGTCGCGGCGCGCCCCCCCCCCCCACCCTTCGGTTGGATCAGACCCCTCGCCCCAGGCGCACCAACGTCATCGTCAGCGCCTGGATGGCGGTCGGCGGCACGCCGGGAAGGCGCGCCGCGGCGCCAAGCGTAGCGGGACGCGCGAGGGTGAGCCGCTCCCGCGCTTCGGTCGACAGGCCGACCACGCCCGCGAAGTCGATGTCGTGAAGTGACACTCCCTCCAATCGACGGGCCTGGGCCTGGCGCAACGCCTCGCGCTGTACGTAGCCGGCGTACTTGAAATCGATCTCGACCTGCCCTCCCACCTCGGGGTCGGCGTCGGGGAACACATCCATCCACGTGACCTCGGGGCGACGCAACACATCAGGCGCACGCGCCGACAACGCCTCGACCGCGGCGCGCTTGGCCTCGAAGCGCGCCCACGCCGCGTCGGTGACCAGCCCGAGCGCCCGGCCGCGCGGTGTCAGTCGACGGTCGGCGTTGTCTTCGCGCAGCACCAGCCGGTGCTCCGCGCGGCTCGGGAACATGCGGTAGGGCTCCCCACCGACGCCGAGCGTGGTCAGGTCGTCGATCATCACGCCGATGCAGGCCTCGTCGCGCCCGAGGGTCAGCGGGACCCCGGCCGCGTTGACCCCCGCGACGAGCCCTTGCGCCGCGGCCGCCTCGTAGCCGCTGGGGCCGGTGACCTGGCCCGCAAAGTACAGGCCCGGCACCGCGGGCAGCTCGAGCGTCGGCGCGAGCTGCGTGGGGTCGATGGCGTCGTACTCCACGGCGTACCCGAACTGCACGATCTCGGCGTGTTCGAGCCCCGCGATGCTGCGGATCATCGCGAGCTGCGCGGCGGCGGGCAGGCTCGTGCTCGCGCCGTTGACGTAGATGCGGTGGGTGTCGAGGCCCTCGGGCTCCAGGAACAGCTGGTGCCGCTCCTTGTCGCCGAAGCGGGTGACCTTGTCCTCGATGCACGGGCAGTACCGAGGCCCCCGGCCGGTGATGGCCCCGCTGTACAGGGGCGAGTCGGCGAGGTGGGCGCGGATCACGTCGTGCGTGCCCTCGTGCGTCCACGCCAGGTAGCAGTCGCGTCGCGGCAGCCGGGAGGCGGGCGGAGTGAACGAAAAGTGCCCGCCCTCGAGGGCGTCGGGCTGCACCTGGAGGCGCGACCAGTCTACGGTGCGCGCGTCGAGCCGGGGGGTGGTGCCGGTCTTCAAGCGCGCGAGCCGCAGCCCCAACCCGCGGAGCGCTCCGGAGAGCGCGTGCGCGGCACCTTCGCCGACGCGCCCGCCGACCTGCTGCTCGCCGCCCCGGTGGAGCACCCCCCCGAGGAACGTGCCGGTGGTCAGGACCACCGCCAGCGCGTGAAGCGTACGCCCGTCCAGCATCTCGAGGCCCGCGACACGACCCGCGTGCAGCAGGAGGTCGGCCGCTTCGCCCTCGACGACCCGCACCCCCGCCGCGGCCAACGCCGCCGCCATCGCGACCGGGTAGCGGTCGATGTCGACCTGCGCCCGCGACGCCTGGACGGCGAGCCCCTTGCGCGTGTTCAGGCGCCGGAACTGGATCGTGGTCGCGTCGGCCACCCGCGCCATCGCACCGCCCAACGCGTCGATCTCGCGGACGAGCGTGCCCTTGGCGAGCCCGCCCACCGCCGGGTTGCAGGACAAGCGGCCCACCTGGTCGGCGTGGAGCGTGACCAGGAGCACCCGCCGGCCCAGGCGCGCCCCCGCGAGCGCCGCTTCGCAGCCGGCGTGCCCCGCGCCCACCACGATCACGTCCGCGTCCATCGCGCCGTCCTTATCGCGCCGGGGTAGTATGCCGCCCATGCGCAAACTCCGTCCCGCGGCCGCGACCGCGCTCCTGGCCGCCCTCCTGCCGCTCTTCGCCTGCCACACCGACGGGAAGGACACCGCCGACGAGTGCGTCACCTCGCTCAGCAACGCGAACAACTACCAGTGGACCGGGGTGCTCAACATCCCGAGCTTCACCACCGCCGAGTACGCCGACGTCAACATCAAGTTCGACACGTTGAGCGACGACATGCTCTGCCACGGCATGGACCCGGTGGCCGACGTCGACAACCTCGGCATGACGCGCTTCCCCAACCTGAGCTGGGAGGAGATCGCGGTCGGCCTCACCAACAACTCCCTGCTCCAGAGCGACACCAACGGGTACGTCTCCTGCGAGCCGGGCGACGCGACCAACTGCAAGCTGAGCGACTTCAGCTTCGGCGGCACCGCGTACGACGTGGTGTCCGTGTACGGGCAGGCGGGCGGCTCGTTCCTGCTCGTGGTCGCCAAGGGCTTCGACCCCGGCCAGGGGGGCCTGTTCCTCGCGTTCCTCGACCCGCAGCCCACCAGCGACGTCACCGAGCTCTCGTTGACCCCGACGTGCGACGTGGTCGACTACGACGTGGACATGACGCGGTTGACGCCCACGAAGGTGAGCGGCGGGTGCACGAACATCGACTGGACGGGCCTCACGGTCGCGGGCAACGGCGAGCCGCTGATCCCGGGCAAGCTCGACCAGGTGCTCGTCGCCCACTACGACGCGCTCACCCCCGACGAGATCGACGACCAGTTCACCGACGTCGAGGTCCTGGCCGACGAGCTGTACACGCTGGAGCTCACCGGCGGCACCCAGGCCGACCTCGCGGGCCTGGTCACGGCCGACGGAAAGGCGTTCGAGGGGTTCACCACCGACGGGACGTGGCTGATGGGCCTCCGCTGCACCGCAAACTGCACCAACCCGGCGCCCATGTTCATGACCGTGGTCGAGGTCGACTAGGCGGGTGGCGCCCGACCACGGCGGATCGGGGCGCATCTCCCGCGTAATCGCGGCCGTCGGCGCGCTCGTGGCCATCGGCGTCGTCGCGAGCACGCTGGGTCGGCCGCCCGACTTCGACGAGGCCAACTTCCTCGTGCTCGCGCGCGGCGCCGCCACCGACCCGTGGCGACCCCACGACGTCGAGATCAACTGGCAAGGCACCACCGAGCGCGCGTTCGCGGTCCTCAGCAACCCGCCCGGCATCGCGTGGTGGTTGGCGCCGACGCTCGGCTGGCCGCAGTGGGCTCAGCGTGCGTGGATGCTGCCGTGGTCGTGCTTCGCGGCGTGGGGCGCGTGGCGGCTCGGTCGACGCTTCGTCGGCGACGGACTCGGCGGCGCCGGCCTCTTGCTCGGCGCGCCGATCGCGCTCTTGTCGACCAGCGCCCTGTTGCCGGACGCACCGTTGTACGCGCTGAGCCTCGCGGGGCTGGCGGGCTGGGTCGAACAGACCGAGCGCGGTGGGCGCGCGTGGCCGTGGGCGCTGGTGCTCGGGTGCGCGGCGCTCTTCCGGTACAGCGCCGTCGCCTTGTGGCCCCTGTTGCCGCTGTGGGCGTTTCTCATGCGGCGGCCGCTCTGGCCGGCCGCCGCGGCGGCGCTCCCCCTGGGCCTGCTCGGCGCCCACGACGTCCACGCGTACGGTGCCGTGCACCTGGTCGCGATGGGCAACTTCCAGGCGGTGTCGAACACGCCGCTCGACTGGGGTCACAAGGCGGTGGCCGCCCTGTGCTTCCTGGGCGGCGCCGCCGTGCTCCCGGCGTACCGATGGCGGACTCCGCACCTCGGGGCGGCGCTCGTCGGCGCCGCCGCCGCCGCACCGTGGGGCGTGGTCGCGGCCGGGTTCGGCGCGCTGGGCGGGGCGG
This sequence comes from Pseudomonadota bacterium, assembly GCA_005776735.1. GTDB lineage: Bacteria > Myxococcota_A > UBA796 > UBA796 > SXON01 > SXON01. Next base: position 2,596 of record SXOM01000116.1, on the reverse strand, counting down.
CCTTCGCGCCCGCGCTCCTCGGGGCGGGTGCGCGGGACGACGATCGGCCGGCCCGGGTCTTCCTCGGCGCGTGGCTGCTTCTCGGCGCGGCGTTCCTCCTGACGCTGCGGTTCACCGCGGCGCGGTACTGGTTGCCCTTCTTCCCGGCCGCCGCGCTCGCGCTGCCCGCCGCCGGTCGGGTGCTCCGGATCGGGCTCAGCCTCGGGCTCGGCCTCGCCCTCGTCCTCGAAGATGCCCACCACGCGCGCGCCGACGCCGCGCTCGCGCACGAAGTCGCGGCGCTCGGCACCGGCCGGTTCACCGGGCACTGGGGCTGGCAGGCGGTGCTGGAAGCGGCCGGCTGGACCCCGCTCGACGAGGGCGAGGCCCCGCCGCCCGGCACGCTGGTCGCGGTCCCCACCGAGGCGTGGCCGCAGGCCGCCGACCTCGCCTGCGACGCGGTCGTGTACGAAGGCGTGGCGCCGGCGGGCGCCGCCTGGTGGCCGCGCGCCTACGCCCCCGATGCCCTCGCCAACCTGCACGCCAACTGGCTGGCCGGCCCTCCGCCGGCGCGCACGGTCATCCCGTGGTGGTTCGGCACCGCGCCCTACGAACGGGCACGCGTGTGTCGCGAGTGAGACCTACAGCGGCTCGAAGTGGGTGGCCTTGAACTTCAGCTCCTGCAGGCCGATGTCGGCGCCGTAGCTGTCGACCAGGGTGACCCGGACGTTGTCGATGGTGGAGCCGACGTACCCGTTGAACGGCGCCAAGGTGATCCACTGGAGGTCGGGCTTGTCGGCGAGGGTGAACGTCTGCTCCGGGCCGGCGTCGCCGACCTTGACCTTGACGGTCTTGGCGCGGCCCTTGGCCTTGTCGCCCTGGAAGCCGAGGGAGCTCACGGCCCAGCCGTTGGGCGTGACCTCGAACTCGGTGCCCGCGGCGCCCGACCACAAGGTCTTGGGGTTGCCGTCGGTCAGGGCCGCCTGGTCGAGCACCGTGAGCGCGGGCTTGGCGTCCATCTCGCCCATGTAGACCGCGACCTCGGACACGCGCAGGTTCGGGAAGTCGTCGCCGGGGTAGATGTCGACGACCGACAACTTGACCTTGCCCCCGAAGAAGCTGTCGTCGCCCACCTTGGCCTTGGCCTTGAGCGGCAGGACCTGGAGTCCGCGCACGTCGGCGACGTCGAGCGTCTCGGACCCGACGAGCTTCTCGGCCTGGTCGTTGTCGAGCGTGTAGATGTCGACGCGGAGCTGCTTGACCCGCGGGTAGTCCTTGAACGAGGTCTCGTCCTTGTCCCACCCGGCGATGATGCCGATCTTCTCGACTTCGCCCTTGGGAATCTCCAGGCTGATGGACTCCCCGCGGTTCGGCGACTCCGAGGGCACCGACCAGCACGTGTCGGCCTTGCCGTCGATCGCCGAGCCGGCGTTGTACTGGTTGGCCTGCTTCGGGTGCTTCTCGAACGCGGACGCCTTGGCGCCCGCGAACGCGGGAGAGAGCACGAGCACGGCATAGAGAACGACCATCATCCACCTCGGGAGTGCGGAGCGTATCACACACAACCCGGGGCGCGGCCGGGCTACTCCCGGCCGACGGTCACTCGCTGACCTGCCGCAAACCGAGCGCGAGGCCGGTGTGCGACGAGTCGCCCGTCGTGAGGCGTCCCGACGGGTCGGAGCCATAGCTCGCCACCGCCTCGCCCGGCTCGTTCACGATGCCGTCGTTGTCTGCGTCGAGGTAGGCCCACAGGTACACCAGCGTGTCGGCCGGCGCGATGAGCGTGAAGTCCAGCGCGTCGCCGGTGAGGTCGGCGCCCGTCCACACGGTGTAGTCGTAGGCGATGGCCGGAATGTCGGACGCGCTCAGGTCGATGTCCGGCTTGTACTTGCTGGCCATGACGTAGACGGTGCCCGACGAAACCGCGTCGAAGCCACCCTGGATCGCCACCTGGCCGGCGAGGACCACGAACGGCACCGCGCTCGGGTTGGAGGACAAGCCGTCGGGGATCATCAACGTGGCGTCGGTGATGTCCTCCTCGAGGACCGGCACCGGGTTGAGGCTCACGCCCGTCTCGTCCACGTAGGAGCCCCACTCGTCGGCCGGATCGATGAGGCCGTTGAAGTTGGAGTCCCACGCGCCGAGCAGAATGCCGGAGCCCCAGTTCTTCGGGACCCAGATCTCGTACTCGCCCTCGGCGCCTTCGTCGGTCTTGGTGGGGGTGAACGCATCGGCGTAGTACGGCCCGTCGCCCGCCGAGTCGTACAACAACGCCATGGCGCTGCCGCCCGCGTACGGCTCGGTGATGAGCCCGTCGCCGGTGATGGTGACGTAGTCGGCCGGATCCCAGGCGCCGCCGCCGCCGCCGCCGCGGCCGACCCCGCCCGGGGGCCCGCCGCCGCCACCGCCGGTGCCGAAGTCGTAGTAGGGCGCCGGGATGTCGATGTCGACGTCGTCGACCTCGAGGCCCGACTCCACGTCGATGACCTCGGGCCAGATGCCCATCGGCTCGTTGCTGGCGAGGATGCCGTCGGCCCAGTAGTCCAAGAGCGCGTACACGCGCACCTGCTCGGCTTCGGCGGGATCGACCTGCAGCTCGTAGGTGTTGCCGTCCGGG
>SXOM01000115.1 GCA_005776735.1 Pseudomonadota bacterium | reverse complement strand
CGTGTCGGGGCGCCGCGCCGCGACCGGGCGTGGCGCGAGCCAAGGCCGGCGCGCGGCGCTATACGGCCGAATGGTGTTCTTCTTCGGCCTCGCCCTGGCCGCCGATCCCGCTGCCGGCCGGGCGGTGTTCGAAGCCAACTGCACCGCCTGCCACGGCCTCGCGGGCGACGGCAAGGGGCCCGCGGCGTTGGCCCTGAAGGTCAAGCCCGCCGACTTCACCCAGGCGGTGTGGTGGTCCACGCGCACCGACACCGACGTGGCGGCGAGCATCCGGGCCGGCAAGCCGGGCACGCCGATGGTGGCGTTCAGCTCGCTCTCCGACGTGCAGGTGGCCGATCTGGTGGCCTACCTCCGCTCGTTGTCGAAGACCCCATGACGTTGTGGCAAGCGCTCGTCCTCGGCGTGGTCGAGGGCATCACCGAGTTCCTCCCCGTCAGCTCCACCGGGCACCTGCTCCTCGCCGAGCGTGCGCTCGGCATCGAGAGCAGCGATGCCGCCGACGCGTACGCGATCTGCATCCAGGCGGGCGCGATCGCTGCGGTGCTCGGCCTCTACCGCGACCGGGTGCTCCAGATGGGTCGCGGTGTGCTCGGACGCGACGCCGACGGGCGCCGGCTCCTGGTGCAGCTCGGGGTGGCCTTCGTGCCCGCGGCCGTGCTCGGGCTCGCATTCGACGACACGATCGACGCGCTGCTCTTCGGCCTGTGGCCGGTGGTGGCGGCGTGGGTCGCGGGCGGCGTGGCCATCCTGGTGATCGGGCGGCGGGAGGGGACGCGCGCGCTCGAGGCCCTCGACCTTCGCACCGCGTTCTTGATCGGGTGTTTCCAGTGCCTCGCGCTGTGGCCGGGCACGTCGCGCTCGTTGGCCACCATCATGGGGGCGGTGCTCCTCGGGGTGGCCCTGCCGGCGGCGGTCGAGTTCAGCTTCCTGCTCGGCCTGATCACGCTCGGGGCCGCCACCGCCTACTCGGGGCTCAAGCACGGCGACGAGATGTGGGCGACCTTCGGCCCCGGTCCGCTTGCCGTCGGCTTTGCCTCGGCGGCGCTGTCGGCGGCGTTTGCGGTGAAGTGGCTGGTGAGCTGGTTGCAGCGGCACGGGATGGGCATCTTCGCGGGCTGGCGGCTCGGCCTGGCTGCGGTCGTCGCGGCGCTGTTGTGGGGCGGGGTCATCCCGGCGCGCTGACGGCCACGGGGATAGCGGCCGCGACGATGGACACCTGGAACGATCGGTACGTCGCCGGCAGCCTCCCCTGGGACACTGGCCGCCCCTGCCCACACCTGCTCGACGCGCTGCGGGCGGGGCTGGTGGTCGGCAGGGTGCTCGAGGTCGGCTGTGGGACCGGCACCAACGCGGTCTTGCTGGCGCAGCGCGGCTTCAAGGTGGTCGCGGTCGACCTGTCGCCGCGGGCGATCGAGCTGGCCCGCGAAAAGGCCCGCGCTGCAGGGGTCGACGTCGACTTCCGCGTCCACGACATGCTCGCGGGCCCGGTCGAGGGCGGGCCGTTCGCGTTCGTGTACGACCGCGGCGTGTGGCACGTGTTCGACGATGGGGCAGCGCGCGCCCGGTTCGCGGGCCACGTCGCCGCCGCCCTGGCCGAGACGGGCCGTTGGCTCAGCATCGCCGGGAGCACCGAGGGCCCCGCGCGCGAGACCGGGCCGCCGCGGCGGTCGGCGCGCGACATCGCCGAGGCCATCGAGCCTCACCTCGAGGTCCTGGACCTCGCGCGCACCGCGTTCTCGGACGAGGGCGAAGGCCCGGGCGCCGCCGCGTCCTGGCGCATCCTGTCGGGCCGCCGTTCGGTGCCCGCGCAACCCTCCACCTTCCGGGGTTAGCGTGCAGCTCGTCACCGCACGGTCGCGGCCCGGCCACCCTTGGGTGTTCTCCAACGAGGTCGTGTCCCCGCCGGTCGCCCAGCTCGTGCCCGGCGGCGCGGTCGAGGTGCGCGACCCCGCCGGCAAGTTCTTGGGGCGGGGCTACGGCAACGCCCACTCGCTCATCGCGATCCGCTTGTACTGCGGCCCGGCCGACCTCCCCGACGACCCGGCGCTGTACGTGCGGCGGTTCCGCGAGGCGCTCCAGCTCCGCGAGCGCGTGGTGCCGGGGCGGCGCAGCTACCGCCTGTGCGCCGGCGAAGCCGACGCGCTCCCCGGCGTGATCGTCGACCGCTACGACGACGTCCTCAGCGTGCAGATCACCACCCGCGGCATGGAGGATCGGCGCCCGCTCCTGCGCGCTGCGCTCGAAGAGGTGGTCGCGCCGCGCGGGGTGGTCTTCCGCGGCGACGTCCCGCTCCGGGAGTTCGAAGGCCTGCCGCTCGACAAGGGCGTCTGGTGGGGCGACGTGCCCGCCCGCGTGCCCTTCGAGGAGAACGGGGTGCGCTTCGAGGCCGACCTCGTCGACGGCCAGAAGACCGGCTTCTTCTTCGACCAGGCCGAGAACCGGGCGTTCCTCGCGAGCCGGTGCGCCGGCGCCGACGTGCTCGACGTGTATGCCCACCTGGGCGGCTGGGCCCTGGTGGCGATGACCCACGGGGCGGCGAGCGCGGCCACCATCGAGTCCAGCCCCGCGGCCAACGTGCTCATCCGGGCCAACGCCGCGCTCAATGGGGTGGCCCTGGACGTGCGCCAGGGCGACGCCGAGGCCGAGATGGCGAAGCTCTCGCCCCAGAGCCTCGACATCGTGTGCATCGACCCGCCCGCGTTCGCGAAGAACCGGAAGTCGGCGGGCGCGGCGCTCGGGGCCTACAAGCGGGTGAACCAGGCGGCGGCGCGGTTGGTCAAGCCGGGCGGCCTGTTGTTCACCTCCTCCTGTTCCCACCACGTCCTGCCCGAGCGGTTCATCGAGGCGGTGGTGCACGGGGCACGCTCGGCCGGACGTCGGCTTCAGTTGGTGCGGCGGGGGGGCCAGGCGCCCGACCATCCCATCCTGCCCCAGGTGCCCGAGACCGAGTATCTCAAACACCTCGTCTTCGTGGTGCGCTGATGCCGTTGGTCGCGTGTGTGCAGCTCCGTTCGGGGCCGGACGTCGCGGCCAACCTCGCCCGGGTCGAGGCCCTGGTCGCGCGGGCCGCCCGCTACGGCGCCACGCTCGTCGCCACGCCGGAAAACACCACCTTGCTCGCGGCGCCCGACCGCAAGGTCGCGCTCGCCGAGCCCCTGGACGGCCCCACCCATCGTGCGCTCGGCGACATCGCCCGCGCCCACGGGGTGTGGTTGTTGGTCGGGAGCGTGGCCGAAGCGTGCGCCGACGACCCCGCCCGCTGTCACAACACATCGGTCGTCTTCGACGCTGCTGGCACGCTCGTCGCGGCCTACCGAAAGCTCCACCTGTTCGACATCGACCTCGCGGACGGCACCCGCTTCCGCGAGAGCGCCCACATCGCGCCGGGAGCCGACGTGGTCGTGGTCGACACCCCGGTCGG
>SXOM01000114.1 GCA_005776735.1 Pseudomonadota bacterium | reverse complement strand
TCGGGGCGCGCTTCGAGCGCGGCACCACCGGTGAGATCGAGCACGGGGGCGGGCGGAAGCTCGACCCGCGGGGCCGGCGGGAGCACGTCGGAGGCGACGCCCGGCGGCAGGAGCTCGGCGCGGGCGACCCGCTCCGGCGGCACGACGGGCCCGACGATCGCGGCGACCTGCGCCACGGCGGCCAGCATCTGTTGGACGCGCTCGGCACGATCGTCCGCCTCGTCGAACCCGGCGAGCGCCACGCGCACGACGAGCGCAGGCTCGGCCGCGGCATCGCCCGCGGCGAACAGGCGCACCGCCCACGGCGTGAGGGTCTCCTCGACGAAGCGGGAGTCGTTGAGGTTGTGCTCGTCGCGAGCCAGCCAGGAGAGCCGTCGCCCGAGAACGTCGAGCGCGTCGATGATGGGCGTGATCACACGCCTCCTCTAGCGGTAGTGCACCGCGTTGATGATCAGCGTGCGCGTGCCCTTGGGCGCGTCGAACCGTACGGAGTCCCCGCACGAGCGCCCGACGAGGGCGCGGCCGATCGGCGAGTTGTAGCTGATGAGGCCTTGGCGGGCGTCCGCCTCTTCCATGCCGACGATGCGGTAGGTGAACGCTTCGCCCGTATCTTCGTCCTCGACCTCGACCGTGGTGCCGAAGATGACCAGCGGCGAGGGCTTGACCTTCTTCACGTCGATGACTTCGGCGAGGGACACCCGCGCCTCGAGCTCGAGGATGCGCCCTTCGATGTGGCTCTGGCGGTCCTTGGCGGCGTCGTACTCCGCGTTCTCGGACAAGTCGCCATGCGCGCGCGCTTCTTCGAGCGCGACGATGTTCTGGGGGCGCAGCACCTGGCGGTGCAGGTTCAGCTCGGCGAGCACCTTCTGGTAGCCCGCCGGCGTCATGGGAATGCGTTCCGGCATTTCGCCGGACTATCCCGCCGCGAGGTCGAGCACCACGCCGCGGAGCTCGTGACCTTCGAGCGCATCGGGCGCCTGGCCCCGTGCCGGCACGGGCACCCAAGGCGCCTCGGGGTCGACCAACGCCCAGCCACCCACGGGCAGGCCGAGCAGCGAGCGAGGGCCTTCGGACAAGGCGCGCACGGTCGCCCCGAGGTCGCGGGTGGCGTGCAAGCACGCCGCGAACGCGCTCCGAAGCCCGGCCGAGCCGGGGACCGCCCGCTCGAACTCGTGGTCCTTCTCTTCCGGTGCGCGGGGCTGGTGGTCGGCGCACACCCAGAGCACCCCGGCGCGCACCGCATCGACGAGCGCCGCCCGATCGGCGCGCCCGCGGAGGGGGGGGTGCAGCCGGAGGCGCGCGTCGTACCGACCGTCGTCGAGGGCGAGCTCGTCGAGCACGAGGTTGCGCGCGGGGGTGCTCGCGGTCAGCGGCAGCCCTTCACGTTGCGCCGCGACCACCTGCTCGACCGCCCGCGCGGTGCCGAGGTGCGTGAGGTGCACCGTCGCGCCCGTGGCCCGACACAGGGCAATCGCGCGCGCCACCCCGATCTCCTCGGTGGCGGCGGGGTTGCCGCGGAGGCCGAGGCGCGCCGCGAGCGGAGAGTCGTGGATGACCCCCACCGCGTCGAGCGCGGCGTCGGCCGGGCGCAAGAGCACCGGCAGGCGGAACTCGCGCGCGTACTCGAGCGCGTTGCGGAGCACCAGGCTGTCGGCGACGGGCACCCGGCCGTCGGAGAGCGCACGCGCGCCAGCCTGCCGCAGCAACCCGACCTCCGTGAGCTCGACGCCGCGGAGCCCGACGGTGAGCGCGGCCGCGGCGAGCAACCGCACCGGAGGCCGGAGTGGCTCGGTCCGCGACAGGTGCTCGGGCGTGTCGACCACCGGGTCGACGTGCGGGCACGCGAGCAGCTCGCAGAAGCCACCCGCCGTCGCGGCATCGGCCAACGACGCGGGCGTCTCCCGGGCGGGGAAACCCGGGAAGCCGGGGTCGCACACCAGGTCGACGAACGCCGGCACCCACACCGCACGTGCCGCCACCTGGGGAGAGAGCACGACCGCCGTGGGGCGGGTCGCTTCCGAGCCGAACACCCGCACCTCAGCCCGCATCGTCGCCCCCTTCGCGCCCACCGAGGAGCAGGAACAAGAGCGCCATGCGTACGGCGATGCCGTTGGTGACCTGGTCGAGGATCACGCTGCGCTCGCCATCGGCGACGTCGGCGCCGATCTCGACGCCGCGGTTGATGGGCCCGGGGTGCATCACCAGGACCTCGGGCCGCGCGCGGCGGAGCCGGGCGAGGTCCAGCCCGTAGAACGCGGCGTACTCCCGAGCGGACGGCAGGACGGCCTGCCCGAGGCGCTCCCGTTGGATGCGCAACATCATCACCGCGTCGGCCTCGGCCACCACCTCGTCGACGGTGTGCCGCCGCTCCACCGGCAAGCCCGAGAGCTCCCGCCGACACATGGTGCCCGGGCCCGCGACCAGCACCCGCGCGCCCATCGTCGCGAGCCCGTGGATGTTGGAGCGCGCGACGCGGCTGTGCTGCACGTCGCCGACAATCGCGACGGTGCGGCCCTCGAGGCTGCCCCAGTGGTCGCGCATCGTGAGCATGTCCAGAAGGGCCTGCGACGGGTGCTCGTTGATGCCGTCGCCGGCGTTGAGCACGCTGAACGGGAAGCTGCGCGCGAGCAGGTGCGGAGCCCCGGTGCACCCGTGGCGGATGATGATGGCGTCGGGCGACATCGCGTGGATGTTGCGCGCCGTGTCCATCAGCGACTCGCCCTTGGCGGTGCTCGAGGTGCTCACCGCGAAGCTGAGCGTGTCGGCGCTCAGGCGCTTGGCGGCGAGCTCAAAACTCGTCCGCGTGCGCGTGCTGTTCTCGAAGAACAAGGTGACCACGAGCCGGCCGCGCAGCGTCGGGACCTTCTTGATGCGCCGCCGGCCGACCTCGCGCATCGACGCCGCGGTGGAGAGGATCTCCTCGATCTCCGCGCGCGGCATCCCGCGCAGCCCGAGGAGGTCCTTCCGTGTCACGGTCGCGTGCTAACCCGGGCCCGGACCACGCGTGGTGAGCACGACCTGCCGTGCGTCCCAGTCGACGACGACCCGGTCGGACTTCGCGGTGGAGAGCCGCGCGCCGCAGAAGTCCGCCGCGATGGGCAACTCCCGGTGGCCACGGTCGACGAGCACCGCCAACCGGATGAACGCCGGCCGACCGTAGTCCACGACCTCGCCCATGGCCGCGCGCACGGTACGCCCGGTGAACAGCACGTCGTCGACCAGGACGACGCCGCAGCCGGTGATCTCGAACGGCAGGTCGGTGTCGCCGAGCACCGGCCGCTCCAGGCCCGTGTACAGGTCGTCGCGGTACAGGGTGATGTCGACATCGCCCCGCAGGGGGGCGGTCGCGGTGCGCCCCTGCAGCGCGCGCGCGAGGGCATCGGCGAACGGGATGCCCCCCGAACGCACACCGACCAGCGCCCAGCGGGGGACGTCGGCCATCGCGACCGCCAGCGCGTCGGCCACGGTGGCCACGGCCTGCGCGAGCGCCGCTTCGCCCATCAGGACCACGCCGGCGCTCATTCGACGAGCCGGCCGTCCTTCGTCGCAACGCTCTCGACCTCGAAATCCAGGCGCCGCCCCCCGACCAGCGGCGGGTACACGTCGACCTGCCAGGCGCAGGAGACGTAGTAGTCCGAGCCCATCTCCTTGAGCGCACAATGGTCGGGCGTGATGTAGTCGATCCCCCGCTGGCGGAACTGGCTGACCAGCTCCGTCTCGGCGCGCGACTTGGTGTAGGCCGCCCACGTCAACGCGACGCTCTGCACCACCTCCTCCATCACGTACTTGTCCTTGTAGTACGGGCCGAAGTAGATGAGCCATCCGCCACCCGCGACGGCGGCGGCGACGAGCGCCAACGAGATGAGGTTCTTCATCGTGGGTCAGTGTAGCAGAGGCGCCGGCCCGCTACTCGTCGCCGAGCCGCAGCACCGCGAGGAACGCCTCTTGCGGCACCTCGACGCTGCCCACCGACTTCATCCGTTTCTTGCCTTCTTTCTGCTTGTCGAGCAGCTTC
>SXOM01000113.1 GCA_005776735.1 Pseudomonadota bacterium | reverse complement strand
GCGGCGCGCGCCCGCCTCGGCGGCTCGACGCGGCCGGTCGCGGCGCGCCGCCCAAAACCGCCGACGGCCACCGAAGTGGCCGCCGAGGGGGGCGAGGTCCGGGGCCTAGGCCTCGCCCGGCTCCGGGAGCGGCATGCCGCGAAGGTCACGGATGCCAGACTGGTCGCGCAGGCGGATGAGCGCTTCGCGCTCGATCTGGCGCACCCGCTCGCGCGAGAGGCCCATCTCCTTGCCGACCTCGGAGAGCGTGCGGAACTCGCCGTCCTCCAGGCCGTAACGGCGCGTGAGCACGAAGCGCTGACGCTCGCTGAGGACGTTGTTGAACGCCTTGCTCATGCGGGAGAGCTCCTGGATCTGGATGCTCTCGTCGTCGGGGGCCACCGCGTCCTCGTCGGAGAGGAACCGCTCGAGCGGGCGCGGACGCGGCCCGTCGTCGACCGGCTGCTCCAGCGAGATCGTGTTGCCCTGGCTGAGCAGGAGCTCGGCGCGCTCCTTGTCGATGCCCACCTCTTCGGCGAGATCGCCCACGTTGTACTCGATGCCCGCGGCTTCGAACCGCTTCATCGCCTTGCGCAGGTTGCGCGTCTGCTCCACCGCGCAGCCGGGCAAGCGCACCGGGCGACCGGTGTGGTCGATCGCGCGCGTCATCTGCGCACGAACCCACCACCGGGCGTAGGTGGAGAACCGGATGCCACGGTCCGGGTCGAACCGCTTGGCGGCGCGGAGCAGGCCGATGTAGCCCTCCTGCACCAGGTCCTCCTCGTCCATGAACGGGCCGGCGAGCTTGCGCGCTTCGCCATGGGCGATGCGACGGCCCGACATGGCCAGGCGCCAGCGGAGCTCCTCGGCCTGCTGCCACGCGCCCTGTGCCTTGCGCGCGTAGAGCTTGAGATCGTCTTCTTTGCGCGCGGCCTTGGCCACGGCACGGACCGCCTCCTCGAGACGGTCGACCGCGCCGGCGCGCGTGCGCTCCGCACGATCGGGGCGACGACGGAGGATGTTCTCCGCGGCGTCGATGCCGGCGACGCACTCGCGCGCCACCTGCTCGGCCTTGCGGATTTCGCGGGCGATCATCTTCTCTTCTTCAGCCGTCAGGCGCTCCGAGCGGCGACGGGCGCCGTCAGAGGAGGATGAGCGCAAGCGGAGCGACATGGATCACCAGGGAACGAGGTGTGGGGCGGATCTAAGGGTCGGGAGAGCGGGGATATTCCAGGAGGCGGGACGAGGGGGTCGGAGCACGATGCCCGGCCGAGGTTAATAGGAGCATCCACGACGACGGATTGTCAAGAGCTTGTCAAGTGGCGGGGGGTTGCCTTGCGGGCTCGGTCCTTGCCGCATTTTTGCACAGCGCGGACTTGCAGAGCGCGGCAAGTCGTGATTCAGGGGGCGCCCCAGCGCGGCGCGCGGCCGAGGCCACAGGCGTCGCGGGCACGTCCGAGGACCGAGAGCGCGAGGCGACGGGCACGGTGCGCACCGTCGGCCAAGACAGCGTCGAGCCGGTCGGGTTCCGCCAACAGCGCCTCGTAGCGCTCGCGCGCCGGGGCGAGCTGGGCGTCCACCACCTCGAACAGCTCCTGCTTGGCGTGCCCGTAGCCGAGGCCCGGCGCGCGGTACCGTGCCGCGAGCGCCGCCACCTGGTCGGGCGTGGCGAAGAGCTTGTAGAGCGAGAAGACGTTGCAGGTGTCGGGGTCCTTGACGTCGTCGACGCCCTTGCTGTCGGTCACGATGCCCATGAGCTTCTTGCGGAGCTGCTTGCTGGGCAACCACACCTCGACCGCGTTGCCGTAGGACTTGGACATCTTGCGGCCGTCGAGGCCGGGAATGGTGGCCACCTCGTCGCGGATGAGCGGCTCGGGCACCACGAACACCTCGCCGAACCGGTGGTTGAACGCCAGGGCCATGTCGCGCGCCATCTCGACGTGCTGCTTCTGGTCCTTTCCCACCGGGACATGGTCGCTGTCGTAGGCCAGGATGTCGGCCGCCATGAGCACCGGGTAGAAGAACGTGCCCACGTTGATGTCCTTCCCCGCCTCCTGCGCCGCCTTGTAGGCGTGCGCCCGCTCGAGCGCGCCCACGCCGGTGACGCACGCCAGGAGCCAGGCGAGTTCGGCCACCTCGGGCACGTCGGACTGCGCGAAGAGCACCGTGCGCGCCGGATCGAGCCCGAGCGCGAGCCAGGTGGCCGCTACCTCGCGCGAGTACTGCCGCATCTTCTCGCGATCGTGAAGCGTCGTGAGCGCGTGGTAGTCGGCGATGAAGTAGTAGGCGTCGTGCGTGTCCTGCAGGCGGAGCGCCGGCTCGATCATGCCGAGCAGGTTGCCGATGTGCGGGGTCGCGGTCGGCTTGATGCCGGTGAGTGCGCGCATGGCCGCGCCGTGTAGACACCGCCCCGCTCGGCGACAAGCCCCCGCCGCCATGTTTGGTGGGTATACTCCGCCGATGCGTACGCTCTGGCTCCTGGCGCTCCTCGGGTGCTCCACCCCCACCGACGACCCCGACGACACCGACGACGGCGACACCGACGACTCCGGGGGCGACACCGGCCCGATCGAGGACGCCGACGATCCGGAGCACGCGGTGGAGCTGCTCCTCGAAGACCCGCGGGGCGACACGCTCTACGACGCGGACGAAGACTGGTGGAAGGTGGCCGGCACCGCCGGGCAGCACTTCCGCATCCAGGTGGTCAACGACGACGAGAAGGCCAGCGACGACTCGCTCGACACGGTGGTCGAGGTCTTCGACGCGGCGCTCACCCGCATCGCGTGGGAAGACGACCACCCGGTGGGCGACGTGAGCGTGTACGACACGGTCTGCTTCGGGTTCTTCCCCGCCGACGGCGACTACTACGTGCGGGTCACCGACCAGGGCGTCTTCGACGGGAGCCCGCGCACGGTGGAGACCACCGGATACGAGGTGACGTTCTTGACGCCGTCGAGCGTCCCCGACGAGCCCGACAGCCTGCTGGCCATCGACCTCGAGTACGGGATGGACACGCCCAACTCCTGGTACGCGATCCCGGTGCGCGCCGAAGAAGCGGGCGACGTCGACTACATCAAGCTGCTCCTCGGCCACACCGACGGCACGCTCGCCGTCTACGCCGCGGGCCACATCGAATCGAGCCCCTACGCACCGGCGGTGGAGGTCTACGACGACGAGGCCACCTTGGTCTTGAGCGCCGGCGCGGTCGGCGGCGACCACCTCGCGCAGCTCGCCGCGCCGATGGGCATCCAGTACGAGCTCGCGGTACGCGACACCTCGGGCAGCGCCGGGGACCACGTGGGGATGTGGCTTTTCGCAGCCAACTACGAAGAGGGCTTCGGGTACACCCGCGAGGTCGAGCCCAACAACGATGCCGCCGGCGCCGAGACGATCCCCTTGTACGACCAGGAGCCCGACGCGGGCTCCTGGTTCGCAGGCGGCGTCGAGGGTCGCATGGGCGGCATGGAGGACGCCGACGCGTACACCTTCACCACCACCGAAGACGCGTACCTCGAGGTGGCGTTCGGCAGTTTGTACTACGGCGGCCTGCTGCACGGCGACATCGAGCTGGTCCACGACGGCGCGATCATCGCCCGCGCGGCGTCCGATGGGGTCGTCGACCCGTCGTTGGTCACCGACACCAAGGTGCCGGCCGGCGACTACACGCTCACGGTCCGGTCGGTCGACCCGACGGCGTGGGGCGAAGGCTACTTCTACCGCCTGGTCGTGCACGCCACGAGCGTCCCGAGGTGATCGCTTTGGTGCTGGGCGTCGGGGCGTGCGCGGTGGCCACGATCCCCATCGGCACCGACGTGCCCGAGGACGCCGGCCCCGCCGACCCGAACCGCCTCCCCGGCGGCACGGCGACCGAAGACGACGACCCGGACGAGCCCAAGGACGAGTGGGGGTGCTCGTCGCTCTTCGACCAGGACCACGTCGTCGAGTACGAGGTCGAGATCGACGTCGACGAGTGGCACATCCTCGAGACCCAGTGGCGCACCGCCGACGGCACCAAGGACTACCACCCGATCTCCCGACTCTTGGTCGACGGCGTCGAGGTCCCCGACACGATGATCCGCCTCAAGGGCAACAACTCCTGCTGCTGGGCGGGCGAGAAGATGCAGTTCGTCATCGCCTTCAACGAGGTGGACGAAGCGGCCCGCTACAAGGGCCAACGAAAGGTCGCCCTCGACGCGCCCTACTACGAGCCGACGGTCCTCAAGAACCGGCTCGCCAACTGGTTCTTGTTCCGCGCGGGCCTCCAGGGGGCGTGCACCAACAACGCCGCGCTCACCGTCAACGGCGAGTACTACGGCTTGTACGCCAACATGGAGGAGATGGACCACGAATTCCTCGAGCGCACCTTCGGGGACGACGCCGCGGACGGTGATTTGTGGAAGTATGGGACGGTGCTGGACAATCACGAAGGCGAAGACGTGGACACCACGCGCATCGAGGCGTTCTGGGCAAGCTACGACCCGGCGTCCACCACCGCGCTCGGCGACCCCGAGCAGTGGATCGACGAGTGGGCGGCCGAGGCGGTGCTCCCCGACGGGGACGGCTACTGGTGTTGCGGCCACAACTACTACCTGTACGACCACCCCGAGCGCGGGTTCTTGTGGATCCCCTGGGACAAGGACGGCACCTTCGACTGGATCGGCGCCGACACCGATCCCGGCCTCATCTGGTACCCGACCTACACCCCTCACATGGCGTTCTTGCGGTCCGATCGCGAGTGGGAGGACCGGTACGTGGACCGGGTGGCGGCGTTGAGCGAGCTCTACGGCGACGACGAGATGCAGGCGCAGTACGCGGCGTGGGTGGAGCAGACCGAGCCGTGGGGCGCCCACGACCCACACCGCTACTACGACGACGCCACCTACCTCTACTGGGTCGAGGACCTGCGTACGTTCCTGCCCACGCGCCGCGCGTACCTCGACGCGTGGGCGGCGGCGCGCGGCCGATGAAGCCGGTCGACGTCGTCGGCGCAGCGCGGTGGCGCGGCATGGCGATGTTCCGCCGGGCGCGGGAGCTCCGCCACGCCGGCGAGGTCGTGGAGGCCCCCGCGGAGCTGGTCTCGACCGCGGGCTACCGCCTCCAGGCCCGCACGTGGCGCCCTCGAGAGGGCGGCCCCCATCCGGGGCTCGTGGTCTCGCCCGCCATCCACCAGGGGCTCGAGTCCCTCGCCGGTACGGGGGCGGTCGTGGGTGCCGCCGAGCTCGCGCGTCAAGGGTTCGTCGTGCTCGTGCACGACCCCGCCGGTCGCGGCGGGAGCTGGGGCGAGGAGGACTTCGGGGGGCCCGAGCACCAGGACGACGTCCGGGTGGCGATCCGCGCGGTCGCGGCCGATCCGGGCTGCACGGGCCGGGTGGGGGTGTTGGCCCTGTCGCTCGGCCTCGCTGCCGCGGCGGGGGCGCTGGCCCGCTGGCCGGAGTTGCCGGTCGACTGGCTCTTGGACTGGGAGGGCCCGTGCGACCGCGAGATCATCACCGCGGGGGGTACACGCATGGTGCCCGCGGCGGGGCACGCGCTCGACGACGACGGCTACTGGGCCCCCCGCGAAGCGGTGCGTCACGCCCGGGCGCTCCGGTGCGGGTACGTACGCCTGCAGGCCCTGCCGGACCACGCGCAGCCCGACGAGCTGCGCCACGCCCGGCGGATGATGCTCGCGGCATCGGGGGCGGCGTGGCGGCAGCTCAACCACCACCCCCGCGGCGAGCTTCCCGATCGGCCGGACTGGCTGGCGGGCGGGCCGGTGGCGGCCAATCGCGCGATCCTCGCGCGCCTCGCGGGCCTGCGCGGAGGGTAGGGCGACAAGGCCCGATGGCGGGCGCGCCGAGACCGGCCGCTGGGTCGGGCGGACGTTCTGCTTCCGCAAGCCCCGCCAGTGTGCGCGCATGCAGCCGCCCAAAGTTACCCACGCCCACCACTCCGATACGCACTGGTTTCATAATTGCCTCAACTTATAACTTTGGCATCGATAGCAAAACAGCTAGATGCCCCACCATTGCGAATATATCCGGGCCAACTTCGAAAGCTCGCTGATCGCCACCCACTCTTCAACTCCATGCGCCTGATCAATTGAACAGGGACCCAAGACTACGCACTCGCGCGCTAAACCGCCATAAGCCCATGCGTTTGTGCCGTAAGGAGCCAGTGCTGCTGTAGTGCCGGAGCACGCAGCCAGTTCTTTGAGCCACGGCGTAT
>SXOM01000112.1 GCA_005776735.1 Pseudomonadota bacterium | reverse complement strand
TTGGCGTGGGTCGTGGAGGTGATCTCGAAGCGGACCGCCGGGTCGTCGACCAGCGCCGTGAGCTCCTGCACCAGGGCGTCGGCGGTCTGCCCGGGGAGGATGCGGCAGTCCAGCACCGCGCCGACCTCGCTCGGCACGACGTTGGGCGCCTTCCCGCCGAAGAACCCGGTCACGTTGACGGTGTTGGTGAGCGCGGCGTGCGTGGCCGGATTCGCCATCAGCTTCGGCTTCACCAACGACTTGACCAGCCCCGGGCTCTGCAGGATGGCGCCTTCGACCCCTCCGTGCTCGGCGCCCACCCGCCGGAACGACTCCAGGAGCGCGTCGGACCAGTGCACCACGTCCTTGCGGGTGGCCAACTTCTGCAAGGCGCGCGTCAGCTTCTCGGGCGCCCGCCCCGCGACCGGGGTGGACCCGTGCCCCGGCTCGCCCGAGGCGATCATCTTCATCCACACCGCGCCCTTTTCGGCCACGGAGATCGCGTGGAAGGTCTGCCCGGGGAAGAAGAGGCCGTCGAGGCCGTAGCCACCTTCGTTCACCACGTGGCTGCAGCCGATGCGGTCCCAGAGGGGCAACAGCGCGTCGATGCCCTTGCTGTCCACCTCCTCGTCGGCCACCGCGAGCAGGATGATGTCGCGACGGAGCGGGGCGCCGAGGCGGTGCAGCTCGATCATCGTGCGCAGCTCGAGCGCGGTCATGCCCTTCATGTCGAGCGCGCCGCGGCCCCACAGGTAGCCGTCCTTGACCTCGCCGGAGAACGGCGCCACCGCCCAGCGTTCGGCCTCGGCCGGCACGACGTCGACGTGACTCAGCAGGCACAGCGGCTTGTCGGTGCCGTTGCCCGGCAAGCGCGCGATGAGCGAGCTGCGGCCGTCGGCCAGCGGGACCACCTCGTTGGTGATGCCCGCGGCGCTGAGCTCCCGGGCGAGGAAGTCGACGGCGAGCGCCTCGTCGCCCGGGGGGTTCACGCTGCGGATGCGCAGGAGCGTGGCCAACGACGTCGTGAGCGCGTCGGTGGCCGCCGGCCAGTCCATGCGGGCGAGGACGTCGTCGGTGGCCCGGGGCGAACCCCCCGCGACCTCGGGCACCGCGCGACCCCCGGCGCGCGCCGGCACCGTGGCGACCGCGGCGAAGACCAGGGTGGCGGCGAGGGCGGCGAGCGTCGTGCGGGGGGAGGGGAGTCGCATGTGCGGCGGCTATTCTGTCGGCCGGAGCGCCGCCCGGGTATGCTCCGCGGGATGACGCTCCTGACCCTGTTCGCGTGCGCCGACCCCAACCAGGCCGAAGCGCCCCCTTCGCTCGACGAGTTCCTCCACGCGGCGTGGGTCGATTTCGCCACCGAAGACCGCGCCGCCCTCGGCGACCTCACCACGCTCTTCGCGCCGACCGTCGACACCGCCGAGTTCCCGATGAACGGCACGTTCTCGGACCTGACCGCCGAGGAGGCCGCCCTGGTCGACGTCGAGGGCTCGCCCGACCCCGCCGAGGCCGCGGGTTTCTACCTCGTCGACGCGGTGGACTGCGACCACGACGCGCTGGTCGACGCGTTGACCAACCCCGACCAGACCGAGGTCTTCCCGGAGAGCTACGAAGCCTACGCGCGTACCTACGACACCGACCTGGACGCGTTCATCGCCGGGGACACCGACGTGGTCTGGTGGCACACCACCTACACCGTCGACGTCTTCGTGGGCGTCTACACCGCGAGCATCCGCGCCGGCGCCCAGCGCTTCGAAGTGGACGGCGCCCCGGGCTACGCCACCTACACCTGGGCCCCCGCGCCCGCCGAGACCGAGGACCCCACCCTTCGGCTCGATCAGGACTACCAGATCGAGGTCTACTGGCCCGACGGCGACCAGCACGTCCACGCCTACGGCATGTGGCGCCAGTTCCAGACCAACGACGAGACCGACCAGGACACCGAGATCATCCGCAACCTGATCATCGACGCGATGAAGGACTACTTCGCCAACACCTCGGCCTACTGCCAGACGTTGTGAGGGTGGGGGTTGTCCGAACAGGAAGGGCGGGCGCAGCCTGAGCGATCGACGGCGCGGGCTCGTGGTGCTCGCGGTGGAGCGCAAGCGGGTCGAGACGGGGAACCCGGGCATCCCCGGGAACGTTGCTACGCTTGACCGCGTGCCGTACGGCGGATATCAACTGTGATATCAGAGGTGCGCATGGCCCAGATCCTGATCCGTCGACTGGATGACGACGCGATCGCCCGCCTGCGCAGTCGGGCGCACCGGCAGGGGCGCTCGCTCGAGGAGGAGTGCAGGCTCTCGCTCGTGGCGGCCGCTCAACAGCCTGACCTGTTGAGGGTCGTCGACGCCTGGCGAGCGGAGTGGCCGGGTGAGGCCGACGAACCGGACGCATTCGGCGATGTCAGGCTGCGGGGCGCCGGGCGAGCCGTCGACCTTTCGTGAGATACCTCCTCGATAGCTCCACCGTGAGTGCGCTCTCGTGGCCGCGTCCGCCGGAGGGGCTTCGGATGCGGCTTCGCGGCCATCAAGGGCAGTATGCCATCGCCTCGCTGGTGGTCGGGGAGCTGCGCTTCGGCGCGCAGCGCCATCCGGACCCGATCCGACGCGAGAGGCTCACGGCGTTCGTCGACGGCGTCGTGTCCAACACGCCGATCATGGCCTTCGACGCGCGGGCCGCCGAGTGGCTCGGCGTCGAGCGCGCTCGAACCGAGGCGCGCGGGGAGCCCGTCGACCTGGCCGACCTGATCGTCGCCGCCACCGCGGCCGCGAACCAGATGGTGGTGGTCACGGCGAACACCCGCCATTTTTCGCGCCTCCGCGTGGAGGTGGAGGACTGGACCCAGCCCGCGCCTGAACTCGAGGAGGGCCGGTAGGAGCGGGGGAAGGCCCCGACTCGCAGCCGGCGTCAAATGTGGTGGGCCGGGTGGGAGTCGAACCCACAGGGTGACCCTGATTTTAAGTCAGGCGCGTATGCCGTTCCGCCACCGGCCCCTGCACGGGCGTAACCTCGGGGAGCCCCCGGTGGGCCCGCGCCGGGCCCGTCCCGACCTCGACCGAGGCCGGCGCGCGGTCCGCCGCCGCGTTGTGCGCCGGCTCCTGCTCGACGTGCGGACGGTCGCGGCACAACGCCCGGGTTAGCCCGCCGGGATGGACCTCCTCGACCGCTTCCGTGCCTGGCTCGACGTCTCGCCCACCTCGTTCCATGCGGCCGCCGAGGCGGCGCGCCTGTTGGAGGCGGCCGGCTACGTCGAGGTCGACGAACGCGCGGCCCCCGAGCGCCGCGTGGCCGGCACGCGGGGGTTCGTCCGTCGGGCGGGGTCGCTGGTGGCCTTCCGCGTCGGCGCGACCCACCCTGCGGCGGCCGGCTTCGGCATCGTCGCGGCGCACACCGACTCGCCCAACCTGCGCATCAAGCCGCGGCCACACCTCCGCGAGCACGGCTACGTGCGCCTCGGCGTCGAGGTCTACGGTGGTGTGCAGCAAGCCACCTGGGTGGACCGCGACCTGGGCATCGCGGGCCGGGTGGTGGTCCGCGACGGGCAGGGGCAGCGCGCAGCGCTGGTGAACCTGCGCCAGCCGCTCTGTCGGATTCCCACGCTCGCGATCCACCTCAACCGGGGGGTCAACGACGACGGGCTCAAGCTCAACGCGCAGAAGGACCTCCCGGCCATCCTGGCGCAGTCCGACGACAAGACCGCCGAGCCCCTGCGTGGCCTGCTCGCCGCCGCCCTGGCGGTGGAGCCCGCCGACCTTTTGGCGTGGGACCTGTCGCTCTACGACCTCACGCCCGCGACGGTGAGCGGCGCGGGGGGCGAGTTCCTGGCGTCGGCGCGGCTCGACAACCTCGCGAGCTGCCACGCGGGCCTCGAGGCGCTCTTGGCGTCCGACGGCGGTGAGGCCGCGCCCACCGCGGTCCTGGCGCTCTTCGACCACGAGGAGATCGGCTCCACCAGCGAACGCGGGGCGCAGAGCGCGTGGCTCGGGCACCTGCTCGAGCGGCTGGTGCTCGACGTCCCGGGCGACGCGGCGGGGGGGCTGCCCCGGGCCCTGGCGCAGAGTTGGCTGGTGAGCGCGGACATGGCCCACGCCGTGCACCCGGCGTTCGGCGACAAACACGACGGCGAACACATGCCCAAGCTCAACGCAGGCCCGGTGGTGAAGCAGAACGCGTCGCACCGCTACGGGACCGAGGCCGAGGGTGCCGCCATGTTCCAGCGGTTGTGCGAGGCGGCGGGAGCGCCGTCGCAGTGGTTCGTCAACCGCGCCGACCTCGCCTGCGGCTCGACGGTGGGCCCGCTGGTGGCGGCCCAGCTCGCCGTGCGCACCGTCGACGTGGGCAACCCGATGTTGTCGATGCACTCGGCGCGCGAGACGTGCGGCACCCGCGACCACGCCCACATGGTCGGGGCGATGGCGAAGTTCTTCGGCGGGATGCGGTAGCGGGTGGCCCGCTTCGGTTGGGACCGGGCGTTGGTTGGCCTCGTCGCCGTGGCGGGTCTCTGGCCGTTCGGGCCCGCGCTCTGGGCGGGTCAGGTGCCCGGCCAACGTGAGCTCCCCATCGACGGGGGGCACGGGCTGTACATCTACGCGCTCGTGGGCGAAGTCCTGACCGGCGGGGCGTCGTTGGGCCACACCACGGCGATGTGGTTCCCGACGGGGCGTCCGTTCCTGCTCGCGGTCCAGAACGTGGTCGACGCGGTGGCGGCGCAGCCGTTCTTGTGGGCGCTCGGTCCCGAGCGCGGGCTCGCGCTGTTCGCGGCGGTGGTGCTGGTGCTCAACGGGCTCGCGGGCGGGTGGCTCGGCGAGCGGGTGGGCGGGCGCGGGTGGGCGGGCCCGGCGGCGGCGCTGGTGATGGCGATGTCGCCGTACGCCTGGGGCGAAGAGCAGACCGGGCGCATCACCCAGACGGTGCTCGGCCCGATGGCCATGGCGCTCGGCCACGCCTGGAGCGCCGCGGTCGACGGGCGCGGCGGCGCGCGGGCCGGCACCTGGTTGGCGGTGGCCGGGCTCGGGTACTGGTTCTACGGCCTCTTCGGAGCGGGTGTCGTGGGTGCGGCGTTCCTCGGCGGGCTCGCCGAGCCCGGCGTGGCCCGGCGGGAGCGCCTGCGTGCGTTGGCGGTCGCGGCCGCGGTCAGCGTGGCGGTGGCGGCGCCGTTCGCGGTGTTCTCGGCGCTCGGGTGGGACCAGATGGCCGGGCGCGGGGTCGACTCGGCGCCCATCCCCAACGCGACGCGGTTGGGGGGCGGCTTTTTTTGGATTCCCCACCCGCGCATCGTGGCCTACGTGCCGCAGCTGCTCTTCGGCGTGGGCGTGCTCGCGTGTCTGGGGCGTCCCCGAGGCCGCGCCGTGGGCCTGGCGGTCGCGACGGCGCTCCTGTGCTTCACCGCGATGGGCGAAGAGGTCAAGCTGGCGGGTACGTTCGTGCCGACGCCGCTCAAGCTGCTGCAGGCGCTCCCGGGGTTCGACCGCTTCTGGTGGCCGCACCGGGCGCTCGCGGGGGCCACGGTCGCGCTCGCCGCGCTCGCCGCGGTCGCGGTCGCGAGGGGGGGCGGGGTGCGGGCGCTGGCGGGGTTGGGGCTCCTCGTCTCCGTGGCCCAGGGGGTGGGCGTGCCCGGCGTGCTCACGGGCTGGAGGGTACCGCCGCGCCCCGAGTGGGCCGACCGGGTCGGTCCGGGGGCGGTGTGGTTCCTGCCGATGCTGGATCCGGAGGTCGGGAAGGTGCGCTTTGCGCAGTGGGTGCACCACCGCCGCCCGCTGGTGAACGGGATGTCGATGTGGGACGAGTACCTGTGGCCGGCGGCGTGGGGGCGCTGGGCGGAGGCGCAGCCGCTGGTCAAGGCGGTGCTGGTGGCGGAGCGCGCACGGCCCCATGGGCGGAAGAAGCCCAACCCCAACGGTCAGGACGCGACCGAGGTTGCGGTGGAGGTGACGCTGCCCGCCGTCACGCCCGCCGACGTGCAGGCGCTCCACGAGGCCGGTGTGGACACGATCGTGGTGGACCGGCCGCGCGCCTCGCGCGCCGCCGACGTGCTCCTGCGTGACCTGCTCGGCGAGCCGGTGTGCGTGGCGGGTGGGCGGGAGTGCTGGTGGGACCTGCGGGGCACGCCCGCGCAGTGAAGCCGGGGCCGGCGGCCTACGGCAAGACCACGACCTCGCGCTCGCCCTTGAACCGCCCGGTCTGCACCTTGAGCAGCGCGGTCCCCGCCTCGCTCCACGTGATCACGGGGGCCGACCCGCTGTCGTCGATGCTCCCGGCGGCCGCCGGCTCGACCGAGAGGCGGCTGGCCCCCATCTGCAGCACCCCGTCGCAGGTGAGCCAGAACGTCCACGCGTCGCCCACGTGCGGCTCGTCGGGGCCGTCGTACTCGACCACGGCGGGTTCGCACACCGGCTGCTCGGGGATGACCGTGTCCTCTTCGGGGGCGGAGTCGCCGGTGTCCTCGGGAGGGGCGCAGGCGATATGGAGCAGGGCGAACAGCATGGCGCGGCGAGCTTATCAGACCCCGGCAGGCCGCAAGCCGGCGCCCCCGCCCGCGGGCGACCCCGCGGCCGCCGCGGCCGGGTGGTTCGCGCGCCAGGGTTGGGTGGCGCACCCGTTCCAGGTCGAGGTGTGGCGCAGGTTTCTCGCCGGCGAGTCCGGCCTGCTGACCGTCCCGACGGGCTCGGGCAAGACCTACGCCGCCACGCTGGCGGCCCTGTGCGCGCACGAGCGCATCGTGTACCTCTCGCCGCTCCGGGCGATGGCGCGCGACCTCGAAAAGGCGCTGGCTCGCCCCGTCCGCGACCTCGGCCTCGGCCTGCGGGTCGAGACGCGCACCGGCGACACCGCCGGCCACGTCCGGGCCCGCCAGAAGGCCGGGCTGCCCGAGGTCCTCATCACCACGCCCGAGTCGTTGTGCCTCATGCTCACCTGGCCCGATGCCGCCACACGGTTCGGCGGGCTCGGCCTCGTGGTCGTGGACGAGTGGCACGAGCTCCTCGACAACAAGCGGGGCACCCAGGTCGAGCTGGCCCTGGCACGGCTGCGGTCGTTCGCGCCCGAACTGCGCACCTGGGCGCTGTCGGCGACGGTCCAGAACGTCGACGAGGCCGCCCAGGCCGCCGTCGGCGCGGGTCGGCCGTACTCCATCGTCCGCGCCGAGCTCGAGCGCCCCGTCGTGCTCACGACGCTCTTGCCCGAAGCGGGCCGCACGCTCCCCTACAGCGGGCACTTCGGGACGGCGATGGCCCCGCGCCTCGCCGAGCGGCTCGACCCGGCGCGGCCCACGCTCGTCTTCTGCAACACCCGCGCCCAGGCCGAGCTGTGGTTCCAGGCGTTGGTGCTGCACGACCCGGCGTGGTTCGAGTGGATGGGCCTGCACCACGGCAGCATCGACGGCGACGAGCGTGCCCGCGTCGAGGACGGCCTGAAGTCGGGCGCGCTGCGGCTGGTGGTGTGCACCGCGAGCCTCGACCTCGGCGTGGACCTCGCGCCGGTCGACGTCGTCGCGCAGATCGGCTCGCCCAAGGGCATCGCCCGCCTGGTCCAGCGCGCCGGTCGCGCCGCGCATCGGCCCGGGGCCACCGCCGAGGTGTACTGCGTCCCGACCCACGCGCTCCAGCTCTTCGAGATCGTCGCCTGCCGCGATGCCATCGCCCGCGGCGAGGTCGAGCCCCGCGCGCCGCTCGGCAAGCCGTTCGACGTCCTGGCGCAGCACCTCGTGACCTGCGGCCTCGGTGGCGGGTTCGTCCCCGACGTGCTCTACGCGGAGGTGTGCGGGGCCTACAGCTACCGCACCCTCCGGCGCGAGGAGTTCGACCGCGCCCTCGCCCTGGTGCGCGAAGGCGGGGTGTCGTTGGCGGCCTACCCGGAGTTCCGCAAGGTCGTCCAGGGCGACGACGGCGTACACCAGGTGCCCGACGAGCGGATCGCCCGCATCCACCGTGCGTCGGTCGGCACGATCGTCGCCGACGCGTCGTTGCCGGTCCAGGTGGCCGGGCGCGGGCGCGTGGGCACCATCGACGAGGGCTTCATCGCCGCGCTCCACCCCGGCGAGGTCTTCGTCTTCGCCGGCGAACGCCTGGAGCTGGTCGGCGTGCGCGCGATGGTGGTGTACGCGAAGCGGGCCACCAAGAAGACCACCCGCACGGTGCACTGGCCCGGCATGAAGTTGCCCATCACCGGCGCCCTCGGTCATGCGCTGCGGCGCGTGTTCGACGAGGCGGCCGGCGGTCGTCGCGACGCCCCGGAGCTCGTCGCCGCCGAGGCGCTCCTGGCCGAGCAGGCCGCGGTCTCCTGCGTCCCGCGCGCGGACGAGCTCCTCGCCGAGGTGGTCGAGACCGACGAGGGCCACCACCTCTTCCTCTTCCCGTTCGAAGGGCGGCGGGTCCACGAAGGGCTCGGCGCCCTGCTCGCGCTGCGCGTGGGCCGCGTTCACCCGGCCACGTTCACCATCGCCACCGACGACCACGGTCTGGAGCTCCTGCACCCCGAACCGCTCGACTGGGCCGCGCTCCTCGGCGCGGGCCTCTTCGCCGCGGAGGGCCTCGTGGACGACATCCTCGCGAGTGTGCACATCTCCGAGCTCATGCGCCGGCGGTTCCGGGAGATCGCCCGGGTCGCCGGCTTCCTGCACCCCGGCAACCCGTGGGAGCCGAAGTCCGCGCGCCAGGTGCAGGCGTCGGCGTCGTTGCTCTACGACGTCTTCGTCCGGTACGAGCCGGACAACCCGCTCTTGCAGCAGGCGCGACGCGAGGTGGTCGAACAACACTTCGACCAGGCACGACTCGGGGCCGCACTGGCGCGGCTCCGCGGGGCCCGCGTGGTGCTCACCCGACCGCCCCGGCCCAGCCCGCTCGGCATGCCCCTCTACGAGTCGCGGCTGAGCAAGAACGTCGCGACCACCGAGACCCCCGCCGCGCGGTTGGCCCGCTTGCGACGCGGCCGCGACCCGCGTCGCTGAACCGCCGCTGGGGCCACGCGCCGGGCGCCGGCTGCGGCCCGACGAGCGGCCGGT
>SXOM01000111.1 GCA_005776735.1 Pseudomonadota bacterium | reverse complement strand
GGTTGAGAATTACCCCGGCTTCCCCGAGGGCGTGCAGGGCCCCGAGCTGATGGACCGGATGCGCGCCCAGGTCGAGCGGTTCGGTACCCGCTTCGTGCTCGACGAGGTCGCGGAGTGCGACCTGTCGCAGCGTCCGTTCACGCTGCGCTCCGCCAACGGCGACACGTACACCTGCGACGTGCTCATCATCGCCACGGGCGCCGATGCGAAGTACCTGGGCCTGCCCAACGAGGAGCGCCTCCAGAAGATCGGCGGCGGGGTCAGCGCCTGCGCCACCTGCGACGGGTTCTTCTACAAGGGGCTCGAGGTCGCGGTCATCGGCGGGGGCGACACCGCGGTCGAGGAGGCGACGTTCCTCACGCGCTTCGCCACGCGCGTGTACATCGTGCACCGCCGCGACGCGCTGCGGGCCAGCAAGGCGATGCAGGCCAAGGCGCTCGCCAACCCGAAGATCGAGATGGTGTGGAACACCCAGGTCGTCGACGTGCTGGGCGAAAGCCGCATCCGGGCGCTCAAGCTCAAGAACACCGTCACCGGCGAAGAGTGGGAGAAGCCCATCGGCGGCATGTTCCTCGGCATCGGCCACCAACCGAACACCGCGCCGTTCGTAAAGTGGATCGACCACGACGAGCTCGGGTACCTCGTGACGCAGCCCGGCCGCACCGCCACCAACATCGACGGCGTCTTCGCCTGCGGCGACGCGGCCGATCACTACTACCGTCAGGCCATCACCGCGGCGGGCACCGGCTGCGCCGCGGCCATCGAGGCCGAGCGCTGGTTGGAAGAGCGGGCCTCCGCGGGAGCGCACTGACATGTTGGCGCTCCTCCTCACCCCCGCGTTGGCGGCCGAGCCTTCGATTCCGTTCAGTCGGTACGAGCTCCCCAACGGCCTCCAGGTCATCCTGCTCGAAGACCACGCGCTCCCCCAGGTGGTCGTCGACCTCTGGTACAAGGTCGGCAGCAAGGACGAGGTCGCCGGCCGGTCGGGCTTTGCCCACCTGTTCGAGCACCTGATGTTCATGGGCACGCTGCGCCTGCCCGGCTCCGGCTTCGACCGGGTGATGGAGGCGCAGGGCGGCTGGAACAACGCCTGGACCATGCAAGACGCCACCAACTACTACGACGTCGGCCCGCCGCAGCTCTTGGAGACGTTCTTGTGGATGGAAGCCGACCGCATGCAACAGCTCGACGAGGCCATGACCCAGGCCAAGCTCGACCTGCAGCGTGACGTGGTGCGCAACGAACGCCGCCAGGGCAACGAAGACCAGCCGTACGGCATGGTCGAGATCGAGCTCGACACGGCGTTGTTCCCCGCGGGACACCCGTACGCACACAGCGTCATCGGCACCCACGAAGACTTGCAGGCCGCCTCGGTGGGCGACGTCACCGGGTTCTTCAACACCTGGTACGTTCCCAACAACGCGTCGCTGGTGGTGGCGGGCGACTTCGATCCGGCGCAGGCCAAGGTCTGGGTCGAACGGTACTTCGGAACGCTCGAGCGGAAGGAGCTCCCGGCGCGGGCCGCGCCCGAGCCGGTGCGGACCGTCCAGAAGGCGTCGGTCACCATCACCGACCAGGTCGACTTCCCCCAGCTCAACCTGTTCTGGCACGGGCCCTCGGCCTACCAGGCGGGCGACGCCGAGCTCACCCTGGCCGCCGACCTTCTCGGCGCGGGCGAGAGCTCGCGCCTCTACCGCCGCCTCGTCGACGGCGGCCTGGCCCAGGAGGTCCAGGTCTTCCAGTACGGGCTGCAGTACGGCGGCATCTTCGGTGTCACCGTGCTCCCGATGGAGGGCGTCACGGTCGAGGAGGTCGAGCGCGTCGTGCAAGAAGAGCTCACCCGGTTGGCCAACGAGGCCCCCAGCGCCGCGGAGATGGAGCGCCTCCAGAACCAGCACGCCATCGCGACGTACCAGTCGCTCGAACCCCTGCAGAACCGCGCCGAGTCGCTCAACCGCTACTGGGCCTACACCGGCACCCCCGAGTGGCTCGGCAAGGACGTCGCGCGGTTCACTGCGGTCGACGCGCCGCGGCTGAGCGCGAGTGTGTCCGAGTGGCTCAAGCCCGCCGCGGCCTCCCGCATCGTCGTCCTCCCCGAGGAGAAGAAGCCATGATCCCCGTGCTCCTGTCGGTGCTCCTCGCGGTCGCGCCGGCCTCCGCCCGCACCAAGAAGCCCGCCGCCCCGCCGCCGCCGCCGCCGGTCGAAGCGCCGGTACCCCCGCCCGATCCGCTGGCGACGATGCCGACCGTGGGCGAGGCCCGGCCGTTCGTTCCGCCTACCCCCGAGGTCGGCGCGCTCTCCAACCAGGTGCCGGTCTGGGTGCTCCCGTCGCCGAAGTTGCCGATCTTCTCGTTGGTGCTGTACGTGCCGCGGGGCTCCCAGCTCGACGCGCCGGGGAAAGAGGGCACGGCGGCCCTGGCGATGGAGGTCATGGGCCGCGGGGCCGGCGAGCGCGACAGCGCCGCGTTCTCGGCCGAGGTCGAGCGGCGAGGGCTGTCGATCTCGCGCGACGCGGGCCCGGACGGGGCTTGGGTGGCGCTCTCCGGCCCCACCGAGCAGCTCCAGGCCGGCTTGGACCTCCTGGCCGACTTCGTCCTGCGCCCGCAGTTCGCCGGCATCGAAGTGAAGAAGGCGCGCGAACTGTTGCTCGCGGGCCTCCAATCCAACCTCGACGAGCCGGGGTACGTCGCCAGCCGCACGGGGCTGTCGTTGTATTGGGGCCCGGCGCACCCGTACGGTCGTCCGGCCGACGGCACCCAGGCGGGGCTGAAGAAGATCGGCGCGGTCGACCTGAAGAAGTGGCACAAGGCCGCGTGGTCCGCGACGGGCGCCACCCTCGCGGTGGCGGGGGCGGTCACCAAGGAGCAGGTGCTCCCGATGCTCGATGCCCGCTTCGGCGCGTGGAAGGCAGGCAAGGACGTGAAGGTCGACGTTCCGGCCGCGCCCGTGCACGACCGCGAAGCCATCTACATCGTCGACGCCCCCGGCAGCGCACAGACGGGCTTCTACGTCGCGTTCCCCGGGCTCGCGCAGTTCGCGCCGCCCGAGGTGGCCACCAAGATGGGCACCATCGCGCTCGGCGGCACGTTCACTTCGCGCCTCAACGCCCTCTTGCGAGAAGAGAAGGGCTACACCTACGGCGTTCGCGCCGCGATGGAGTCCCGTCGTCACGGGGGCACGCTCCTGGTCCGCACCCGCATCCGGGCCGACGTCACGGCCGAGGCGATGGTCGATCTCGTGGCGCAGCTCGACAAGATCACCGCCGGCATCGACGAGGCCGAGCTCAAGAAGGCCCAGGGCGCGGCGCGGCAGGACGTGGTCGAGGTGCTGGAGACCCAGGCGGGCGTCGCCGGCGCCTATGTCGACTACCTCGCGCTCGGGCGCCCGCCTGGCGCACTCGCGGCCGAGCTCACCAGCTACGGCGCCGTACGCATCGACGAGGTCACCTCGGCGATGGCGTTGTACAGCCGCCAGCACGCGGTCTTCGTCCTCGTCGGCGACCGCGCGCTCATCGAGCCGAAGCTGCGGGAGAAGGGGTTCGTCGACCTCGCGGTCGTCACGCCTCCGTAGGCCGCCGCCTCCGCGCCGCGGCCACGCCGGCCGCGGCGCCCAGCCACAGGAGGCCGCCGGGCCCGGCGGCGCACCCACAGTCGTCCAGCGGGAGGGGCGCCGCGTCCGCGGGGGCGTTCCAGCCCAAGAGCGCGGTGCCGTAGTTGTGGGTGCGGGCGTTGTCGTGCCCGAAGGTGACCCAGCCCGCGGCCCCGTCACGGGCGCCGTCGGTGTGCCACGCAAAACACCACCCCGCGCGCGTGGCCACCACCACCTCCACGGTGCCGTCGCCGTCGAGGTCGCCGGCGGCGGGGGCCGCGATCATCCACTGGCCGGTGAGCTTGGGCCAGCCCGGGGGTGCTTCGCCATCGGCGTTCCATGCGTGGAGGACAAAGCCCCCGGAGCCGGTGATGGCCTCCATGCGGGCATCGCCGTCCAGGTCGACCACCGCGGGGTTCTGGAAGAACTGCAGGTCTTCGACCTGCCGCGGGAACCCGGGCAAGAAGGTGCCGTCCACGCCGCTGTACCCCGCCAGGGCGTGGTCGAAGTCGTAGCGGATGCCGTCGTCCTCCTGGCCCGCGGCGTAGTCGAACCCGGCCGCCCCGTTGACGATGTCGGGGACCCCGTCGCCGTCGAGGTCGCCGACCGCGGGCGAGTTCATCAGCGGCAACAGCACCGAGTCCGACACGTTGGTGCCCGCGCCGTAGGCCGAGCGTGCGGAGTCCGCGACCCACACCTCTTCGCCCGTCGCGTCGAGGACCACCACGTCGCCCGCGAGCCCGTGGGTGACGATCTCCGGGGTGGTGTCCCCGACCAGGTCGACCAGCGCCGCGCTGTTCGGTGTGCCCTGCCCGACCATGGGCAAGACGTCGACGTAGATACCGAACAAACGCCGCGGCCAGCCGGGCAACAGGGCGCCGGTGCCGCTCACCGCGTACAAGAGCGCGAGGCTCTCCCCGAGCGTCTCGTTGGTGCCGATCACGATGTCGTCGCGCCCGTCCCCGTCGAGGTCGCCGAGCGCAGGGGAGGCGACGATGCGGCGGGCGTCGAGCCCCCCGTCCGGCCACTCGAGGCGGACGGGGAAACCTGCCGCTTCGGCGCCGTCGGCCTTCCACGCGTGCAGGAACCCGTCGCCGCCGCCGATGACGATCTCCAGGGCGCCGTCGCCGTCGACGTCGCCCAGCGCGGGGGTGGAGAAGAAGTTGGCCGACAGGCTGTCGTCTTCGTCGGTGGCCGGGATGGGCTCGGTGCCGACCGGGAACCCGGGGCGCGGCACGCCGTCGGCGCCGAAGACGTGGAGCTTTCCGCGGAACGTCGCCACGACGATCTCGAGCGTGCCGTCGCCGTCCAGGTCGCCGACCGCGGGCGACGCCGTCACCGGCGCGTACCGGTCGGCGCCGAGGCGAGTCCACGAGGACGCGTCGCGATGGTGCCCCGCCCGCGTGGGATCGAGCTCCGGCAACAGCTCGGTGTGGACCGGCCATCCCGGAAGTTCGGCGCCGCTGGCCCGGAGCGCGTGCACCCAACCGTCGCTCGCCGCGATCACGATCTCGTCGGCGCCGTCGCCGTCGAGGTCGACCAGCGCCGGCGACGCCTCGATGGAGCTCCCGAGGTCCAGCGGGAAGCCCTCCACCCGGTCGGGGTCGGCGTCGAGCACCACGGCCATGCGCGCGGTGGTCACCCGGCCGGCATCGTCGGTCGCGGTGAGCCGGAGCTGCAGGGTGTTGCGGTTCACCGCACGCTCCCGATCCACCGGGGTGGCGCCCAGGGCGTGGTCCGGCATCGGGGTCCACACCGAGGGCAGCGCGAAGCTGCCCAAGAGCCCGTCGGCCTCCCCGGTCCCCGTCGCGAACGTGGTCCATTCGGCCGGCTCGAGGCCCACTCCCCAACTGAGGGTCCACGCGTCGACGGCGGCGTTCCGACTCCCGACCCGACCGGACACCTCCAGCGCCGGCGCGCCGGTGGGATCGAGCAGATCGAACCACTGGGGTGAGGTGATCTCCGCGGTCGGCGGCAAGGCACCTCCTTGCGCCGCGAGCACCGCCGCTTCTGCATCGAGGCGCCCCCAGCCGGTCCACGCGTCCCACCCCGGCGCGCTCGGCCACCGTTCCGGGTCTTCGGGCAGGGCGATGTCGTCGGCGGTGCCCGACAACAACGCGTGGAGCTCGCCCGGGGTGAGGGCGGTCTCCGCGTCGCGGGCGGCGCTCACCACCAGGCCGGTGATGCCCGAGGTCACGCCCGTGGCGCCGCTGGAGCAGCTCGTGCTGGCGGCGCTCCCGTCCAGGCGCACCCCGTGGTTGGTGCAGTTGGAGTACGCGACGTAGCTCTCGGCGTCCTCGAGCTCGTCCTGGTCGTACCGGATCGCGTGGACGTAGAAGGTGTGCGCGGCCATCCCCGGCGGGTTCGGGTGGTACGCGGTCTCGTCGGCGGCGCTGCCGATCACGAGCAGGCCGTCGTCCCAGGCGAGGTCGACGACCTCCTCCACCCAGGCCGGCTGCTGCACCGCGCCGACTGCGACCAGCGCGACG
The DNA here is from genome assembly GCA_005776735.1 of Pseudomonadota bacterium. Lineage (GTDB taxonomy): Bacteria > Myxococcota_A > UBA796 > UBA796 > SXON01 > SXON01. Next base: position 4,449 of record SXOM01000111.1, on the reverse strand, counting down.
TCAGCGTCGTGATCGACGGCGAAAGCGAGGCCCGACCCGAAGGCCGAACCATCCACCACGAAGCTGTCGCCCACGCGCACCGGGAGCACCGTGCAGTTGGGGCAGGTGCCGATGTCGCCGCCGTTGTTCGCTTCGGCGGCGGCGTCGCGGGCCATCCCGGTACCGTGGCCGAAGCGCACGTCGTCGTAGGGGTTGTTGTCGTCGAAGAGGAAGTCCCAACCACAGATGTCGTCGACGTAGCCGTTGCCGTCGTCGTCTACGCCGTCGCTGAACGTCGCGATGAGGTCGCTCGGGTCGAGCACCGCGTCGGCCACGTCGACCCCGGCGGCGGGATTGACCCGTGCGTCGTGCGCCCAGTCGGCGATGGTGACCGCGCCGTCGCCGTCGACGTCGGGCGTGCTGGCGCCCTCCGGGAGCGGCAGCTCGTCGCCGTTGAGCCGGAACTTGCGCACCAGGTCCTCGTGTTCCCAGTGCACGCCCGAGTCGAGTACGGCGATGGTCACGTCGGCGCGGCCGGTCGAGACCCGGAACGCGCGGTCCAGGGCCATGCCGGTGCCGCCCATCGCCTGTTCTTCGGCGGTAGAGGGCAGGTTCCACGCGGCCGGGTAGTAGCTCGACAAGGCCCACGCGCCGGCCATCTCGGTCGGGCACAGCTCGGGGCGGTCGGGCTCGCCACACGCGGGCTGCAGCGGAAGCGGGAACTCGGCGAAGGCGGCGGCAGCGAGCCAGGACAGGAGCATCCGCCCGACCTAACCGCGCGGCAGGTCTGAACGCCGTCTGAGGGGTCGGGACCGCGTGGCGTTACTCTCCCGGCATGACACCGCTCCTCGGCGAATCGCTCCCCACCGACGAACTCGGCAAGAAGGCCGGAAACCTCGACGTGCTCGTGCGCGCGGGCTTCGCGGTCCCCCCCGGCTTCACGGTGCTCGACGGCGAAGCGCCCGACGCGGAGCTGCTCGCCGCGCGCATCGCCCAGATCGGCGGGTTCCCGGTGGCGGTGCGCTCCAGCGGCGTGCTCGAGGACCTCGCGGGGGCGAGCTTCGCCGGCCAGTACGAGACCTTCCTGCACGTGGCGTCGCTCGACGAGCTGCAGCACCGGCTCGCCGAGTGTCGCGCTTCGGCGCGCTCCGAGCGGGTGCTCGCCTACCTCGCCGACCGGGGCCTCCCCGCTGAGCGCGCCCGGCTCGCCGTCCTGGTGCAGCGCATGATCGACCCTCGCATCGCCGGTGTCGGCTTCAGCGTGCACCCGGTGACGGGCCGCGAGGAGGAGGGCCTCGTCGAAGCGGTGGCCGGGGTGGGCGAGTCGCTCGTGTCGGGCACGGCGTCGCCTTCGTCCTACACGATCCGCCTTCGCGACGGGGCGATCGTCGACGCCCGCATGGACGACCCCGCCGCCACGCTCGACGCTCCGGGGGGCCTCGCGCTCGCCGACCTGTTGGTTCGGGTGCAGGCGTGGTTCGGACGCCCCATGGACATCGAGTGGGCACAGGATCACGAGGGTCGCCTGTGGTTGTTGCAGGCCCGGCCCATCACCACGATCAGTTGGCGCAACGACCTCGGCGAGTGGAGCACCGCCAACCTGCGCGAGGGCGGCATCGCCTCACGGGTGTGCACGCCCTTCGTCGAGCGGCTCATCGGGGACGTGTTCGGACGCAGCATGCAGTCCTACCTCGCCAGTGTGTCGTTGATGGACGAAGCGGAGCCGGTCGTCTGGATGCGCCTGGTCTACGGTCGCCCGTACTGGAACACCGGTCGCCTCAAGGCGGCCATGACCGCGCTCCCCGGCTTCGACGAGGCGAACTTCGACGAAGGCCTCGGAATTCGCCGCGACTACGGCGCGGCGGGGCCGCGGCGCACCGGCTGGGGGGTCGCCACGGTGTTGCGGGCGATCCCGACCGCATGGGCGGTGTGGCGGTGGTACGACCGCACCCTCGAGCTCCTCGAAGGCCACGCCGACCGCTTCGCCCAGCGCGCGAAGGAGCTGCTCGCCCGGGTGCCGCACACCGACGACGAGCTCGGCGCCCTCCTCCGTGACACGTTCGCGTTCTTCCGTTGGAGCGAGACGGTCTACCTCACGCTCGGGTACACCAACAACTCCGCGCATCGTGAGCTGGTGGAGACCGTGGCGCAGATCGACGCGCACAGTGGCGCCCGCACCGACGCCACCGCGCTGATGGGGGGGCTCGACGGGGTCAGCCACGTCGAGCTGCAGCGCGCCTTCGAAGCACTCCTCCCGGCGGCGCGCGCCGGCTTCGACACCGACACCTGGCGCGACGCCCGCGCGGCCTTCCTGGCGGTGCACGGCTACCACGGCGACGTGGAGCTCGATCCCAGCGAGCCCCGGTGGTCGGAGCGCCCCGAGGCGGTCGACCTGCGGGTCGGCGCGATGCTCGCCTCCGCCGCGCGCGCCGGGCACGACGAGGCCGGCGCCGCGGCGTTCTCCCGCACCCGCGACGAGGTCCTGGCCCGGGCGGCCGGGCTTGGCCTCCGCGGCTGGTTCTTCTCGCGCCGGTTCCGGTTCCGCCTCGAGCGGATGCGCACCTTCCTGCGCCACAAGGAGGCGACGCGGGAGCTCTCGGCCCGGAGCTACGGGGTGGTTCGGGCGGCGGTCTTGCGGGCCGCCGACCGGCTGGTCGCGACCGGGGAGCTGACCTGCCGCGACGACGTGTTCCTGTTCACCCCCGACGAGCTGGCGGCGCGCTTCACCGATGGGGCGCCGTTCCAGGCCGAGGAGCTCGCATGGCGCCGCGCGCAGCACGCGGGGTGGCGGGACTTCGAACCGGCGGGCGAGCTCGGCTCCGGCGTCCCGTTGGCGCTCGAGGCGGGCGCCGGCGACCTGCGCGGCGTGGGCTGCAGTCCGGGTGTCGTCGAGGGCACGGTGCGCGTGGTGCACCAGCTTGCCGAGCTGGCCGACGTGCAGGACGGCGACATCCTCGTCACCCGCTTCACCGACCCCAACTGGACGCCGGCGTTGGCCCGGGTGCGCGGCATCGTGACCGAGGTGGGGGGAGTGTTGTCCCACGCGGCGGTGATCGGCCGCGAGTATGGCATCCCCGCGGTGCTCAACGTGGCCGGGGCCACGACCACGCTGCGGACGGGCCAGCGGGTGCGCGTCGACGGCGGCGCGGGGACCGTGACCCTGCTGGGCGACGCGTGAGCGCCCCGTCCGGCGGGCTCACCCGCAGCGAGCTGGGCGTGGCGCTGGTCGCCATGGGCGTGCAGTCCGTCGGCATCATCGACCTGGTGATCCTCGGCCCCCTCGGTCCGGCGCTGGTGCAAGACTTCGACCGCGACCTGGCGTGGTTCGCCTCCACGATCCTGGCCTTCACGGTCGGTTCGGCGGTGGCCAACGTGCTCGGCGCCAACGTGGTCGACCGGTTTGACAGGAAACGCACACTCCTCTTCGTCCTCGCCGGGTTCGCCGCGGCGCAGGCCGTGTGTGCACTTTCGGGCTCCGCCTCCGGCTTCCTCGCGGGCCGCGTCTTCGGCGGGATGTGCGCCGGGCTCTTCAGCTCCACGGTCAACGCGCTGGTCGCCGACGCGGTCGACCCTTCGCGTCGCGGGCGCGCCAACGGCGTGGTGAGCGCCGCCTACGCGCTCGCGTTCATCGTCGGCGTCCCCGCGGGCCTGTTCCTTGCCGAAGCCGGCTCGTGGCGCGCGCCGTTCTGGTCGATGTCCGCGTTGTGCGCCCTGTTGATGGTCGCCGCCGCCGCGACCCTGCGCGCGTCTGTGCCCGCGCCGACGACCGCGCGCTCCTGGTCGGCGTTGCCCGAGGTCGTGGCCGATCCGCGCCGCCTCCGGTCGCTCTATGTCAACGCGGCGCTGATGTTCTCGGCCTACGCGGTCACCCCGTTCCTGGCCGACGCGGTGGTCGAGGACCTCGGCTACCAGACCGCCGATCTGCCCGGCTTCTACCTGGTCGGTGGCGTGGTCACGCTCCTCGCCGCGGTGGCGACGGGGGTGTACGCCGACCGGAAGGGGGCGCTCGCCGCATTGCGGCTCACCGTCGCGGTCTCGCTCCCCGGGACCTTGTATGCGGTGGTGATGGGGAACTACGGGTGGGCGGCCACGGTGGTCGGCATCACGGCGTTCATGGCGCCGGTCACGGCGCGGACGGTCCCCGCGAACACGCTCGCGATGGCGGCGGTGCCCGAGCGCCTGCGTGGGGCGATGATGTCGCTCACGTCGGCCTTCTCGCAGCTCGGCCTGGGGCTCGGCGCCGCGTGTGCGGGTTGGGTGCTCGAGGCGGGCCTGCCCGGCCTCCCCGGCCTCGCCTGGTGTGGCGTCTTTTCCGCCGCCGTGGCGTTGTCCGCCGCGTTCTTGGCGCCCGCACCGGCGCCCGCGGCGAGCTGAATCGGGGGTTGGCGGGCGGGCCCCGGTGGTCGGGGTGCGGGGCCCGCGCCGCGACCCTGCGGGGCCTCGATCGGGGCGGGCGCGCGGTCCGCTGCC
>SXOM01000110.1 GCA_005776735.1 Pseudomonadota bacterium | reverse complement strand
GACCGCCGCGCGTTCCTCCGCCAAGCCCTCTTCGGCCTCGCCGCCGCCGCCGTTCCCGGTGTCGCCGTCGCGGCGCTGCACCCGGCGTTCTTGTTCCATCCGCTGGGCCCCGACGGCGACCTCGGGCTCGGCTGGCGCCTGGCGCGGGTCTACCCGCCGCACGAGGGCGCGATCACGCTCACGCTGGTGCACGCCGCCGGCCGCACGGCCCGGGTCGACGTGTGCCTGCGCGAAGGCGCTCCGCGCGGCCCCGCGCACACCGCGCTGCTCGACTTCCTGGTGATGGACGGCACCGACGGCGCCGGCGCCACCGACGAGTCGTTGGGGCGGGTGGTGCGCCGCCTCGCGCACATCGCCGGCGAGAACGAAGCGGCCGACCTCACGCGCATCACCGCGCTGGTGCCGCACACGCAGCGCCTGTGGGCCCACCCCGAGTCCATGGCCGCGGCGTCGGTGCGCCTCGCTCCGGGGGTAGGCGCCGCATGACCGAAAACCAGCTCACCACCGAGCTCGCGGAGCGGCGGGTCCGCTTCCAGGTCGACGAGTCGGTCTACGACCTCGACGTGATCATGGGCTCGGCGTACCTGTTCTTGGACCGGTGCTACGTGTTCCTCGACCGTGTGGGCGACCGCCGGGTCCAGGTGGTGCTGCGCACGCGCGGCGCCGCGTCGGAAGAAGAGCTCGGGGCGCTGGCCGGGCAGTTCGCCAACGAGCTGCTCAACCAGGCCCTGCGCAAGCAGATCGGCGAGGCCAACGGCCGCTTGCGCGAGTACATCATGGCGCGCGCCCTCTTCTCCGCCGACGGCCCCTCCACGATCGACCGGCTGCTCGCCGAGCTCGACGCCGAGGAGATGGCCAGCGACGACCTCGACATCCCTGTCCCCTGGGAGAAGCCGCCCGGTGCCTGAGCCCCTGACGCTGCGCTTCCACAAGTCGCTCTACGACGGCGAAGCCGTGCGCAAGGCGGCGGTGCGCTTCGGTGCGCTCGGCACCGTGCAGGTGGCCGACGGCGGCGGCGACTGGTTGGTCACCGCCGTGCCGCTGCGGGAGAGCATCCGCGAGCGCCTGGGCGACGAGCTCGGCAACCACGCCCTCTTCGAGTCGATCCTGGCCCGCAAGGGGATGTCCACGTGATGCTCACCCCCCTCCAGGTCGACCCGCGGGCGTTCGCCAAGGACAAGGTCGGGTACTTCCGCTACGGCGTGGTCGACGGCAAGGTGCTGATGACCAACCTCGTCGGCGAGCACCTCTTCGTCGAGCCCGACGACTTCCGTCGGTTCCTGGCCGGCCAGGTCGAACGTGCCGAGCCGCTCTACGAGGCGCTGCGCCGCCGGTACTTCGTCAAGGACGACATGGCGGTCGACGAGCTCGCAGAGAAGCTGCGCCGCAAGAAGGCGTTCTTGCGCCACGGGCCGCACCTGCACGCGATCGTCACCACGCTGCGCTGCAACCACGCGTGCCGCTACTGCCACGCCAGCCGCACCGACATGGACGCGGTGGACACCGACATGTCGCTCGACACCGCGCGCAAGGTGGTCGACTTCGCCTTCACCACGCCCACGCCGCTTCTGGGGTTCGAGTTCCAGGGCGGCGAGCCCACGGCCAACTGGCCGGTCATCGAGTTCGTGGTCGACTACGCGCTCGAGAAGAACCGCTACGAGCACAAGGAGCTCCTGCTCTCGCTCGTCAGCAACCTCACGCTGATGACCGACGAGAAGATGCGCTGGCTGGTCGACAAGGGGGTGATGGTCTGCACCTCGCTCGACGGCCCGGCCGACCTCCACGACAAGAACCGCGGGTGGATGGAGAAGCAGAGCTCGCACGCGGTGGTCACCGCCTGGATGGACAAGTTCAACGCCGAGTGGGTGCGGCGCGGGTTCGACGCCGACCTGTTCCACGTCGACGCGCTGATGACGACCACGCGCTACTCGCTCGACCGCGGTCCCGAGATCGTCGACGAGTACGTTCGCCGCGGCATCCGCAGCATCCACCTGCGGCCGCTCAACCCGTTCGGCTTCGCGGTGAACACCTGGAAGCAGATCGGCTACTCGATGGACGAGTTCCTGGCCTTCTACAAGACCACGCTCGACTACATCCTCGAGCTCAACCGTCGGGGCGTCTTCATCCAGGAGCGGTTGGCGTCCATCTTCCTCACCAAGATGCTCACTCCCGACGACCCGAACTACAGCGACTGCCGCTCGCCGTGCGGGTCCGGCAGCGCGCAGCTCGCGTACAGCTACGACGGCACCATCTACACCGACGACGAAGGCCGCATGGCGGCCCACATGGGCAACGACTTCTTCAAGCTCGGCCACGTCGACACCTCCAGCGTCGACGAGGTGCTGCGCCACCCCACGGTGAAGGCGCTCGCGGTCGCGTCGATCCAGGAGGCGCTGCCGGCGTGCCACTCCTGCGTCTTTTCGTCGACGTGCGGCGTGCAGCCCCTGCACAACTACATGTTCGACGGCGACATCTTCGGGCAGCGGCCGCTGTCGCGCAAGTGTCAGGAATTCTACGGCGTCCAGGCCTATCTCTACCACCTTCTCTCCAACGACACCGACGGGAGCGTGCAGCGCATCTTCCGGCGGTGGACCATCCAGCGCTCGCGCCCGGGCACCACGCCCTACGCGCCGGCCGCCGAGGTGAGCTCATGAGCACCAACCAAGACGATCCCCGCTCCTTCCCCGGCAAGAAGGAGGGCGCCGACTGGGAGGACGCCGCGGCCGACGCGGAGTTCCCGGCGCTCAAGCGCCAGGCGTGGCACCTGCTCCAACAGGGCGAGCTCCAGGCCGCCAACCAGAAGGGCGACGCCGTGGCGCAGTCCCTGCTCCTGCTCCAGGCCACCGCCGGAGAGATGGAGCTCGACCCCGCGTTCCTCGACCGCAAGGGCGACGCGCCGGAGTCCACGGCCGTGCTCCTGGCCACGCACTGCAGCCACGGCAGCCACGGCAGCCACGGCTCGCACGGCAGCCACGGCAGCCATGGTTCGCACGGCAGCCACGGCAGCCACGGCAGCCACGGCTCGCACGGCAGCCACGGCAGCCACGGGTCGCATGGAAGTCACGGCAGCCACGGCCAGTGGTAGCCCGGCGGCGCGCGCCGACCGGTGGCGACACTCGCTCATCCTCGTCGTCACGCGCCGGTGCGACCTGCGCTGCGCGTACTGCCCCACGGTCAAGGACGGTGAGCCCGACCTGAGCGCGGACGACGCGCGCCGGGCCATGGCGCTCTTCGTCGAGCGCTACGGCGGGGGGGACGCGAAGCTGTTCGGCGGGGAGCCGCTCCTGGCGCCCGACGCGGTCCGCGCCGCGGTCCGCGCCGCGCCGACCTCGGTGTCGGTGTACCTGTCCACCAACGGCACGCACCTCGACGACCGGTGGATCGCGTGGTTGGTGGCGCACCCGTCGGTCACGCTCACGCTCTCGCTCGATGGGCACGAGGCCGACCACGACGGCCTGCGTCGCGGCGGCGCGACGTACGCGTCGCTGGTGGCCAAGCTGCCGAAGCTGCTCCGCCTGCCGCGCTTCGTGGTCACGCAGACCATCGCGCCCTCGACCGCGGCGCGCGCCGCCGCCAACTTCCGGCACCTGCGCAGCCTCGGCGTGCAGAAGTTCAACCTGCTCCCGGGGTACTACCTCCCGTGGAAGCCGGCCCAGCTCGCGGCGCTCGAGGCCAACTTCCAGGCCATCGGCGACGACATCGAAGCCGCGTGGGCCCGGGGCGAGCCCCTGTACCTGCGCAACCTCTTCGTACGCGCGCCGGTCGCGTTCTACAACACCGGGTTCGTGGTCGACAGCGACCGCCGCATCTACGCGAACAACCTCGTCCTCGCCGGCAACCTCGACCACGTGCGCACCCGGGCGTCGCTCGGCACCCTCGATACGCCCCCCACCGAAGCCGCCCTCGAGGCCAGCGCCGCCGCCGCGCCGGAGCTCCTCCGCGAGGTGCTCGGCGACGCGCTGATCGCGGCCACGGCCGACGCCGACGCCGCGTTGACCCGCCTCTGCAACCGCCTGTACCCCGCCTACTTCGCCGCGCGCGAGCGGCGCACCCGCCGCGTGGCGGCGGCGCCGTGAACCCGACGCCGACGACGCCGCCGTGGATCCACCCGGTCACCGGGCACCCGATGCGGCGCCTCGAGCTGCACGTCACCTACCACTGCCCGGAGCGCTGCGTCTTCTGCTCGGAGGAGGGCCGGATGGCGGCGTACAACGCCTTCCCGGTCACGTTCGGACGCGTCGCGCGGGTGTTGCGCGAGCAGGCCGGGCGCGGGGTCGACGCGGTGCACTTCACCGGCGGTGAACCGACCATCCACCCCGAGTTTCCCGAGATCCTGCAGCTCGCCAAGAAGCTCGGCATGCGCACGAGCATCGGGACGATCGGCACCCGCCTGGCCGACGCCGACTTCGCCGCGCGTGCGCTCCCGTACCTCGACGAAGCCCTCTTCTCGCTGCACGGGCCCGACGCCGCCACCCACGACGTGCTCACGCGGCGGTCCGGGAGCTTCGACCGCCTGGGCCGGGCGATGGCCAACGCCGCCGCGTTCCCCGGCTTCCGCACGTTCGTCAACACCGTGTTGGTGCGCGGGAACGCCGACCGCGTCGAGGCGACCGTGGCCCTCGCCCGCGCCCGCGGTGCCGAGCTGCTCGTGGTGAGCAACGTCACCCCCGAAGGCGCGGGGGACGACGCCTACCCGACCTTGACCTTGCGCCTGGACGAGGTGCGCGCGCTCGTTCCCCGCATCGTCGCCGCCGCCGGTCCGATGATCGTCCGGTTCTTCGGGTTGCCCGCCTGCGCGCTCGGCGAAGCGCGGGCCTACGCCAACGACCTGCACTGGAACCCGCGCGTGACCGTCGAGTGGAACCGCCACCCCGACCGCGTCTCGCTGGAGGGGATCTACTCCTGGTCGCCCGACCGCAAGCGCACGCAGCCCCCGGTCTGCGGATCCTGTAGCTGGAACCGCTTGTGTCACGGCGTCTTCGCACGCTATGTCGAGGTCTACGGCAGCGAGGAGCTCCGCCCCATGGTGCCAGCATGAACGTCGCCGCTTCCGCCGCCGCGCCGCCGAACGAAGCGGCCGACCTGTGGCGCGACACGCGTCGCAACGTCGAGATCAACGTCGGCAAGATCTGCAACAACAAGTGTGTCTTCTGCCTGGACGGCCTGCCGGCGACCGAGATGCGCCGCTACATGCCCTACCCCGAGATGCAGGCCGAGATCTTGCGGTGGTACCAATCCGGCACCCGCTCGGTCGGCTTCCTGGGCGGCGAGCCGACCACCTACCCGTGGATCCTCGACGCCATCCACTACGCGCACGACCTCGGGTACACGCGCATCGCGGTGGCCACCAACGGGACCAAGTTCTTCCGCCACGAGTTCGTCGACAAGATGCTCGACGCGGGGCTCACCCGTGTGACCATGTCGATGCACGGCCACACCCCGCGGCTCGAAGACGCCCTCACCCGCGTCCCCGGCAACTTCGAGAAGAAGAAGTCGGGCCTGCGGTACCTCTTGCAGAAGAAGGCCGAAGGGCGCCTCGTCGACAACGTCTCGGTCAACGTGGTGGTCAGCGAGTGGAACTACCGGGCGTTGCCGAACATCGTCCGCTTCTTCTTCGAGCTCGGCCTCGACGACGTACGGCTCAACTTCGTGCGCGCCGAAGGCTACGCCGAAGAGCAGACGTCGCTCATCCCCCACCTGCGCGACGTGGTGCCGTACGTGATGAAGGCGCTCGTGCTCAACGAGTACCACTTCAAGAAGAACCTCACGATCGGCAGCTTCCCGCTCTGCGTCCTGCCCCCCGAGCTCCTCGGGAACAAGGCCCTCGCGCGGCGTACCATCGGCGAGTTCCGCGACCTCGACACCGACTGCTCCATCAAGACCCTGACCGCCGATGGTTTCCCCGACGGCATCGCGACGATCGAAGAGGGCCGCGCGCGCTTCAACTGGCAGAAGCGCAAGAAGTTCGATCTCAAGGCCCAGCCCGAGGCCCGGTGTACGGGATGCCGCTACGCCGAGGTGTGCGAAGGCGTGTGGAAGAACTACCTGCCGATCCACGGCGACGCCGAGCTCCGGGCGATCCGGTGATCTGGCCGATGGCCCGCGACCGTCCCGAACGCCACAACGTCCGGCGGCCATCGGGGCGCGGGGGGCGACGTGCCCGCTGACCTACGGTGGACCGACCTGCGTCTGGGCACCGCGTGCAACCTCGCGTGCCGCTTCTGCGACCAGGCGGGCCTGCGCGGCGAGGCCGACACCGCCGCGGCGCTCGCAGCGCTCGCGGCGCTGCCGCATCGTGAGGGCGTCGTGCTCGCCGGGGGAGAGCTGACCACCCGACCCGACCTGCTCGAGCTCGTCCGCGGGGCCCGGGCGCTCGGCTTCCAGCGGGTCGCGTTGCAGACCAACGGCCAGGTGCTCGCCGCGGCCGGTGGTCGCGTTTGTCTTGAGCGTCTTTGGGCATGACCCATCTTGACATAGTTACAGTAAATACTGCAAACAAATCCTTGACACTGTTTACTGTAACTGTCATGGTGACTTCATGCAGACTCCT
>SXOM01000109.1 GCA_005776735.1 Pseudomonadota bacterium | reverse complement strand
GCGAGGGCCGCCGCGCCCACCCCGGGCACCAGGAACGCCCGGCCGCCGGCGGCGAGCCGCCGCACGACGTCGCGGCCGAGGTGGTCGGTGCCGAGCAGGTGGGCGGAGGTGGCGCCGAGGTCCATCGCGGCGGGGTCGACGTCGGCGAGCACGTCGTAGGGGAGGGCCGCGGCGAGCACGACCACGCCGAGCCAGCCGAGGCGCACCGCGGCGCCGGCCGAGCCGTTCACGCGTCCTCCCGACGTTCGCGGGGGTCGACCACGACCGCGACAAGCTGGGCGGCCAGCGTGGCTCCGGCCGTGACCGCGGCGGCGCCGAGGGTGAGCCCGAGCGCCAACGGCCAGTCGCGGAGGCGGCACGCCTCCCAGAACATCGAGCCTGCGCCGGGGATCGCGAACCCCCGCTCGACCACGATGAGCGCGGAGGCGAGCGTGGGCACCTGCGCCGCCGCAAGGCGCGCGGTCGGCGCGAGCAGGTGGCGGAGCCGGAGCGCACCGAGCGGCAGGTCGTGCGCCCGCGCGACGAGCATGAACCCCGCCGCGTCGAGCGTGGCCCACTCGCGCCGCGCCGCTCCAGTGAGGCGACCGAGCTGCGCCGACCCGAATGCGAGGACGGCGGTGGCCAACGCCGACCGCACCACCCCCGGCTCCTCGGGCAGCGCAAACCAGGCGGGCCGTACGATGAGCCCCCGCTCGAGCGCGCTCCAGGTGAGCGCATTGAGGCCGAGCACCACCGCCAGGCCGAGGAGCACCACCGGCGGGGCGGTCAGCGCCACCGCCGCGCGGGCGGCCGCCCGGCGCACGCCCCCCTGGCCCACCGGCGCGAGCACCGCCAGGAGGTAGCCGGCGGCGAGCCCGACGCCGAGCGCGGGCAGCAGGAGCGTCGCCGAGGTGCCCATCGCGTCGGTCGCGAGCCCGGCCACGGGGGCGCCCGGTCGGAACGTGAGCGAGCTCCCGAGGTCGAGGCGGACCACGCGCGACACGGCGTGGCCGAGCCGGGCGAGGGGGCCGCCGCCGAGGCCCCACTCGGCCTCGAGCTGGGCGCGAAGCTCGGGACCGTTGGCGAGGGCGTCGATCGCGTCGCCCGGCACCGCCACGAAGAGCAGCACCACCAGGCCGGCGGCCCCGGCGGCGCTCACGCCCACCGACGCCGTGCGGCGCGCGGCGGCGCGGAGGATGGCACCGACCCGCGACAACGGCGCTACTTCATCGTCCACTGCGGCGCGAAGCTGAAGAAGTAGAACGGGTGCACCACCACGTTGCGGACCTTGACCGCCATCGCGGCGTAGCTGTCGAGCGTCCACAAGAAGACCATGGGGCGGTCGGCCGCGACCTTCGCGTGCAGCTCGCGCAGGGCGGCCTTGCGGACGAAGGGGTCGGTCGTGTCGCGCGCCCGGTCGAGCAGCGCGTCGACCTCGGGGTTGGAGTACCCGGTGAAGTTGCGGCTCCCCTGGCTGTGGAACTGCTCGCGGACGTCCTCGTTGCGGTCGAAGGTCCACTGGCTGAGCACCAGGTCGTAGTCGTGGTCGCGCCAGACGCGCTGCTTCCACGCCGCGTCGTCGAGGAACTCGACCTCGACGGTGACCCCCTGCGAGGCGAACTGCGACTGGAGGTTGATGGTGACCTCCTGGACGCTCTCCAAGGCCCGGTGCGCGACGAGGTGCAGCGTCCACGGCCGGCCGCCCTGGGTCCAGGTCTCGTCGCCGTGCACGAGGCCGGCGCCGGTGAACGCGGCGGTGGCGACGTCCTCGTCGGGCTCGGGCAGGCGGACGTCGTGGTTGTAGTACGGGCTCGACGGCACGAACGGCCCGCTCACGCGCGCGCCGGTGCCGACCGGCGCCAGGAGCGCGTCGACGTCGACGAGCGCGGCGAGGCCCTTGCGGACCTCGGGGTTGGACAACGCCGGCCGGTCCTGGTTGAAGCCGAGGTACCACCAGGAGTTGGTCTGGTAGGGGTACAGCTCCACCTTGCGGTTGTTCTGGAGCATCGCGAGGTCCCGCGGGAGCACCCGCACGAGCGCTTCGAGGCTCTCGTACAAGAGCAGCTTGGCCTGGTAGTTCTTGTCGGCGACCTCGCGCAGCGTGACCTCGTCGACCCCGACCGCGTCGCGCCAGGCGTCGTTCTTGCGGAAGGTGACCGAGTTGTCCTCGTTGAACTGCATCACCTTCCACGGACCGGTCCCGACCGGGCGGGTGCGGAAGGCGTCGGTGCGCTTGACGGGGAGGCCCGCGAACGCGTGCTTCGGCAAGATCTTGAAGTAGAGCTTGTCCTCCGGGCGGCCCTCGGGCCGCACGAAGCTGAGCTTCACCGTGTAGGTTTCGAGCGCTTCGACGCTCTTGATCCATAGTCGGCGTCATGACCGGCGCTGCGAAGATCCTCGAAGATTTCGAGCGCGTAGGTCCCGACGCCCGCGATGAGGTGCGGCTCGTTTGCCGAGTGGACGTACCGCCACCCTTCACGCGGCGCCACCTCCTCCACACGCTCGCGCGCCTCGTCGAAGTCGCGTCCGTACTCGACGATCGTGGCGCCCATGGCCCGCATCGCCGCCACCTTG
>SXOM01000108.1 GCA_005776735.1 Pseudomonadota bacterium | reverse complement strand
TCGCGGGGCGGCGCCGCGCGACCGGCCTGAAGGCGGCCGAGGCCGCCCGGCGCCGCGCGACGGCCGACGGGCTCCGCCCGACCCGAGGACGGTCGCGGGCCGTCGCCCCGAGGCTCACTCCTCGAGCTTCTCGCCGTGCACGATCAACGCGGCGGACTCGTGCCCGTCCTGGTCGACCACCACGAACGCGAAGTCGTACGTGGCCACCGCCACGGAGTCGCACTCGAGGTCGTAGTCGTCGTCCTTCCAGCTCGTCGTGCACGCGCCGTCGGCGCAGGTCAGCGGGGCCGTGCCGAGGTCGCCGCGCGCGTCGGAGAGCTCGACGCGGCCGAGCACTTCGATGGTGGAGAGGCCCTGGGGGTCCGACACCGTGGCGGCGCCGGCCCACTGCGTGAACCGATCGCCGGTGGTGTGGCGGAAGCAGGTGATCTCGGCGGACTCGACGACCGGCGCAGCGGGATCGATGGCGGCGGCGGAGTCGCCGGTGTCGGCGGAGTCGCCGGGGGTGGCGCACGCCCAGAGCGCGACGATCAGGGGCATTCGTTGCAGTCGCCGGAGGTGTTGTCGGCGTAGGTGACCCCGTCGACGACCGGCACCGCGTCGCTGAGGTACAGGCCCCACTCCAGGCTCGAGTGCAGGTGCACCTGGCGGAGCGTGGGCGCGCTGTCGACGGCGTGGATGTTGCCCCGCAACGACGCCCCGCCGCCGTAGCCGATCTCGGCGTGCTCGATGAGCACGTCGGCGTCGACCGCGGCGTCGTACACGCCGATCCCGCCCCACGCACCCGGGGTGTTCGCCGACCAGGGCAACATCGTCACCGGCAGGCTGGAGGTCCCCTCGACCCGCAGGCCGGCCGCGCCGGTCTTGCCGACGAGGATCTTGGCGTCGTTGTCGAAGAGGAGCGCGACGCCGGGGGCGAAGGTGACCACCGCGGGCGCTTCGGCCGTGCCGTCGATCTCGACGTCGTCGACCACCCAGTAGGGCAGGCCGAGGTCGCTCCAGGTGCCGGAGTCGCCGACCTTGCTGCCGCCCGCGACCTGGATGGCGTCGATCTCGTTGTCGGAGAAGGCGAGGCCCGAGCTCGGCAACGACGGGACCGCGGACGCAGCCAACGTGACCGGCACCTCGCTCTCGCGCACGACGAGCCCGACGCTGCCGGCCACGAAGGCGGCCTCGCCTTCGAGGCGCACCGCCGCGCCCGCCGAACGTTCGATCGAGACCTGCTCCAGGTACACGTCGACGTCTTCGGACTGGAGGGTGCCGCCGTCGCCGCCGCCGCCGCTGAGCTGCACGTTGCGCAGCGAGAAGTCGCCGGTGCCGACCGAAGCGCTGAGCCCCCGCCAGAACCCCGCGGTGTCCGCGCCGAGCGACGCGAACCGGACCGGCGCTTCGGCCGTGCCCTCGACGTAGAACGCCGACGCGTCGCCGGAGCGGGAGAAGCGGAACCCACGGTCGCGATCGAGCAGGACCTCGACGCCGGCGCCGATGGTGAAGACGGCAGGCTCGCCGGCGGTACCCGCGACGTCGACCACCTCGGCGATGACGTAGGGGACACCGAGGTCC
The DNA here is from genome assembly GCA_005776735.1 of Pseudomonadota bacterium. Classification (GTDB taxonomy): domain Bacteria; phylum Myxococcota_A; class UBA796; order UBA796; family SXON01; genus SXON01. Next base: position 991 of record SXOM01000108.1, on the reverse strand, counting down.
TCCCAGGTGACCGCGCGAGAGATCTCGTCGCCCACGAGGTACACCCCGTCGGTGGTGTTGCCGGTGTAGCTGCTGGCGGCGGCGGGCAGGGAGTCGGCGCTGGCCACCTCGGCGCACACCGACCACGTGGCCGCGCCGGTGACCGTGAGCCCGGTCGCGCCGTCGGCGAGACGCGCCCCCTCCTCGAGCGTGAAGCCGCACCCTTCGCTCGCGCCGTCGATCGCGAGGCTCCCGATCGTGACCTCGGCCCCGTCGATGCGTACGCCGTTGGCGGTGCCGCGCACCGACAAGCCCGAGATGGACACCGCCTCGGCGTTGGCGCCGATCACGACGCCATCCCAGTCCTGGTCGCCGCTGCGCGAGAACACCACGCCGTCGGTGGTGCCGTCGATCGCGAGCGACGCTTCGTAGTCGCCGGTGCCGACGGCGAGTCCGGCACGCTCGTCGAAGGTGACGGCGGTGCCGGGCTCGATGGTGAGCGTGCCGCGCTCGATCGTGACGTCGCAGGTGACCCGGTGCGGGCGCGACGCCCTCCACACCTCGTCGGCCTGGACCAGGCCGCAGTGCTCCAGCACCGTGACCTCCTCGCCGGTGTCGGGATCGCCGGTGTCGGGGTCCGGGAGATCGGGCGTCTTGGAGTCGATGGGCCCCGGGCACGCGGCGAGCAGCAACACGAACATGGGCGCCATCATAGCCCGGCCGCCCGCCCCCCACGCCGCCACATCGACGCCACCTCGGCCGCGATCGCCCGCCATGCCGCCGCTTCGTCCTCCGGCCGTCGACCGCGGGCCGCCCACGCCGCCGCCATCCGGCCGAGCGTGGCCCGCCGTGCGTCGTCGGCGGCGAGCGCCGACGCGGCACCCTCGACGTCGGAGGTGACCACCGCGCCGGGCGGCAAGACCTCGTGCGTGACGTCGCTCACGACGGCGTCGCCCGCGCGCGCCGCGGCCACGATGCGCTCGGGATCGAAGCGGTCTGCGCGCCCGACCAC
>SXOM01000010.1 GCA_005776735.1 Pseudomonadota bacterium | reverse complement strand
GGGTGCGTCGAGCGCGGGAGCGTCCACCCGCGTCGCCGTCGCACTGAACAGCGCGACCACCTCGGCCAAGCGCTCGCCCGGGACCTTGAATTTGTCGCGGAGCACACGGACCACCTCGCCCTGGAGGTTGTCGTCGATCCCGTACTCGTGGGCCGCAAGCACACGAGCGAACAACTCCGCGCAGGCGCCGCGGGTGGCCAAGGCGGCCACCAGGACGTTGGCATCCAACCCCACCTTCACGACATGGACCGAAACACGTCCTCGTCCGACACGATGCCAGCCGCCTCAGCGTACGGGATGAGCGACTCCCGCACCTGCTGGAACTGGCGGAGCGCGAGATAGCGGCGCAGCGCGTCGCGCACGACCTCGCTGCGCGACGTGCCCTCCTCCTTGGCGACAACGTCGAGGCGCGCGGTGAGATCGGCGGGGAGGCTGACGGCGACCGTCTGGCGCATGCGGGCTCCTGTATGGAGATTCCATACACCCTCGGCCCGCCATCGTCAACCTCCGGGTAGCCCGAGGCGTAGCCGGTCGCCCGGGGGGCACCGGCCGCCCGCCGGCCCCGGCCCGACCCGAGGACGGTCGCGGGGCGGACGCCATCGGGGCGCGGTGGGTCGGTCAGGGGTCGAGCGGGAAGCGGAGCTCGAAGGTGGCGCCCTGGCCCGGCCGCGAGTCGACCGTGATGACGCCGCGGTACTTGGTGACGATGCGGTACACGATGTTGAGGCCGAGGCCCGTACCCTTTCCGGGGGCCTTGGTCGTGTAGAACGGGTCGAAGATGAGCTTCTGCTTCTCGGGTTCGATGCCCGGGCCGTTGTCGGACACCGTGGCCCAGACCGTGTTGCCGGTGCGGCCGGCCGCGAGCCGGACGAGGCCGCCGCCCTCCTGCTCGCCGGTGGCCTCGGCCGCGTTCTTGAGGAGGTTGACGAAGACCTGCTGGACCTCGTTGGTGCGGGCCTGGAGGAGCAGGCCCTCCTCGATGTCCATCTCGAAGCGGACGTTGCGGACGTCGGCGCTGCGCTCCACGAGTCGGAGCGCGTCGTGCACGACCCGCGCGAGCTCGACCGTCGTGAGGTACTCGTTGCTCGCAGCGCGCGAGTAGCTCGACAACTCCACGACGATGTCGCGCACGGTGCGGCAGTATTCGACGACGTCGCGCGCGTAGGACTGGGCCAGGGCGAGGTCCTGCTCGTCGGCGATGGCCTCGGCCAGGCCCATGATCCCGAAGAGCGGGGAGCTGATCTCGTGGGCGATGCCGGCCGCCAGCGTGCCGATGCCGGCGAGCTTCTCGGACTGGATGAGCTCGGCCTGGAGCGCACGCGTCTCGTCGAGGGCGGCCTCGAGCGCGCCGTTCTTCTCGCGCAGCTCGAGGATGAGGCGACGGTTCTCGAGCGCGACATCCTGCTTGGCGAAGGCCTGCCGGGCCTTCTTGCGGATGTCGAACACGTTGTTGAGCGGCTTGAGCACGTAGTCGAACGCGTCGAGCTCCATGGCCGCGAGCGCGGTCTCGAGCGAGCCGTAGCCGGTCAGGATGATGACCTCGCACAGCGGCTCGCGCTCCTTGGCGATGCGCAAGAGCTCGAGGCCGTTGACGTCGGGCAGGTTCTTGTCGGTCAGCAGCAGGTCGACCCGCTCGGACTGGAGCACCCGTCGGGCCTCGGCTCCGGTGCCCACGAGGGTGAGCCGCCACGGCTCCTCTTCGAAGACGGCCTTGAGAATCTGGAGGATGACCGGCTCGTCGTCGACGATGAGCAGGTGCTTCTTCTCGTGCGGCTGCATCCCTACCGGGTATCCCGTTGCCGGTTATACCGGCGCAGGTTCCTGCTCGGAGACACCGCCGGATGCTGCTCGCACTCACGCTGCTCGCCTGCAAAGAGGCCGATACCAACCCCGTTGGGGACGCGGTCGCGTCGGGCACGTCGCAGCCTGCGGCGGCGCCCACGCCGACGGCGGGCATCCTCACCACCCGCGCCACCGCCGACGGCCTCACCGAGCAGGAGGTCGACATCGACGGCGATGGCAAGGCCGACGTCATCAACTACTACCGCGAGTCCGCCGCGGCGCGCCTGTTGTTGAAGAAGGACGTCGATCTCAACCGGGACGGGCGGGTCGACGTGCGCACCAGCTTCGACGAGGCGGGGCTCCGCGTGAAAGAAGAGATGGATGGCGACTTCGACGGCCGGGCCGACGTGGTCGACCACTACATCCAGGGCAAGCGCGCGATGACCGAGAAGGACACCGACTTCAACGGCGCGTTCGACCTGTTCAGCTACTACGAGAACGGCAGCGTGCGGCGCAAGGAGCGCGACTCCAACGCCGACGGCAAGATCGACTTCTGGGAGTACCTCGACGAGTCCGGCGCGGTGCTCAAGATCGGCCGCGACAACGACGGCGACGGCAAGATGGACGAGCGCAGCCAGTAGCCGCGCGGGGAGCAGCGATGGAACTGTCCGGGAAGCTCGCGGTGGTCACGGGTGGCAGCCGCGGGATCGGTCGGGCCATCGCGTTGGAGCTCGGTCGGGCCGGCGCGCGGGTGCTGGTCAACTACAAGGGCAACGCCGAGGCGGCGCAGGCGGTGGTCGCGGAGATCGGCAACGCGGTGGCGCTCCAGGCCGACGTGAGCACCCTGGCGGGCGTCGAGGCCGTCCTGGCTGCCGCCGAGGCCGAAGGGGGTCTGGAGCTCTTGGTGAACAACGCGGGCATCACGCGCGACGGGCTGATGTTGCGCATGCCCGACGAAGACTGGGCCGATGTGCTCGACACCAACCTCACGTCGACGTTCCGGTTGTGCCGGGGCGCCGCGGCGGCGATGCTCGCCCGGCGGCGGGGTGCCATCGTGAACCTGACGAGCGTGTCCGCGATCATGGGTAACGCCGGCCAGGCCAACTACGCCGCCGCCAAGGCGGGGGTCGTGGCGATGACCCGATCCCTGGCCAAGGAGGTGGGCCGCCGAAACATCCGGGTCAACTGCGTCGCGCCGGGCTTCATCGACACCGAGATGACGCGGGCGCTCCCGACCGAGCTGCTGGACGGCGTGAAGCAGATGGTGCCGCTGCGGCGCCTGGGCCGCCCCGACGAGGTGGCGCCGATGGTGCGGTTCCTCCTCGGCCCGGGGGCCAGCTTCGTGACCGGGCAGACCTTCGTGGTGGACGGCGGGTTGAGCTGAAGGATGGACGAGTTCTTCGCCGGTCTCGTCTGCGGTGGACTGGCGATCGTCATCCCGTTCGTCGCGGTGATCGCGTGGGGCTGGACGTCGCTGCGTGCGTTGCGCGCCGACGTGGAGCGGCTGGACGCGCGGGTGCGCGCGCTCACCACGGTCGGGCGCTTGGCGGTCAGCGCGCCGGTGGGCGAACCCCCGCCCGTCGCGGCGTCGCCCGCCGCAGCCCCCGCGCCGCGCGACGAGCGTCGTCCTGAGCGCGACCGCGACGACCGGTACCGCCCCGACGACCGGTACCG